>CAYOIN010000006.1:0-43483 GCA_964404095.1 uncultured Gammaproteobacteria bacterium
ACCGACCGCAACCAGAACAACGACAACGACACCAAGTATTTTTTTATTCATAGTGAGATCATGATAGCAAACCGCATATTCTTGTCAAGCCCCACAGAGTCCGTCTGATGTCGTATCAGAGAGGGGAGTAAGGCGCGCCGTAAACAAAGCCAAAAAAAATCGAGCCGTCGCTCGATTTTTTTCTTCCTTACGTGTGTATTGTTTACATAGGCGTTGTTTTTCGAAGACTGGATTTTGTGCTCTACGTGTTTTATTTGTTAAGTTCTTTTTTTGAGCAACGTGGTTCCTATCTTCGCTGTTTGTTGGTAATTTGTAATTGTGCACGTCAACTTATAATAATAATTATAGGATACACATATTCATTTATAGTTGTCAAGCGCATTTTTTATAGGCTAGATAAATGAGGCTAAAATTCTTATTACTTGCTATTTAATATTTATTATTTATTTACTATCAGTTATTACGTTGGGTATAAGATTAGGGACCGAATGAAAAAATATGCAATGAGCAATGCAAGATAGCTATGAGGTTTTTTTTGTGTACTTTTCTTTCGAATGTTTGATGATATTTTCGCGATTGTCATTACTCACCTCAGGGAGGGGAAGCGTGCGCGCTGGGAAGGGTGCACTGGTCATGTCGTCGATCGAGAGCTTGAGAACAACCTCATACTTACCCAATGATACGAGATCGTTCTCGGTGTAGAGCTCTGCAAACTCCTTTGTCAGGATATAGGCGTCCTTTGCTCCAACAACGAAGGATATGAGCGTGCCCACGTTCCCAAAAATTGCCTTCTGTACCGGGAGATCAAGCTGATCGATGTACTGGTTGGCGAGAATGAGCGCGAGTCGGTACTTTCGTGCTTCAGACAGAATTTTGATAAACGACGCGGTGGCAAAGTTCTGAAACTCATCTACGTAGAGGAAGAAGTCCTTCCGGTCATCCTCTTTTTGAAACGATCGGCCCATAGCAGCAAGTTGAATGCGCGTAATGAGCATTGCTCCAAGAAGGGAGGCATTGTCCTCACCGAGCTTGCCCTGTGACAGGTTTAGAATCAAAATCTTACCTTCATCCATAATTTTCTCCAGATCAATCGTAGACTTTGACTTTCCGATGATGTTGCGAATCATCTTCGATGAGACAAACTGTCCAACCTTGTTTTGAATCGGGGCAACTGCCTCGGCCTGCAGTTTTTCGGGCATTTTGGCAAACTCCTTTTCCCAGAAGTTCTTGAGTACCGGGTCGTTCACATGCTTCTGCACAACCATCGTTCGATACTCTTCATCTGAGAGGAGCGTAAGCACATCGACAAGCGTTGCGCCGGGTACTTCCAGAAGCGTGAGGATCACATTTCGGAGAATGTACTCGAGACGAGGCCCCCAACTATCACCGTACAGCTTGTAGAAGATACTCACGATCCCGGACGCAACCAGATCCTTATGTTGCTGATGTTTGACCTCGAGCACATTCAGGGAGAATGCCCGGTCGGTATCAAACGGCTCAAGATACACTACGTCCTTGAGGCGGCGCTTTGGAATGTAGTCGAGGATGGTCATCGAAAGATCGCCGTGGGGATCGATGATACCAACTCCGCGATCTTTGCGAATGTCATCGATTGCCATATTGGTAATAAGTGTCGACTTTCCGGAGCCGGTTTTACCCACGATGTACACATGCTTTCGGCGGTCTTTGGTACTGATGCCGAAGGTAGACTCCTTGTTTTTGAACTCGGCCTTCGCAAAAAAGTTAATATCGCGTTTCGCATCCGAATCCTTTCCGTCCGAGACCGGCAGGTTCTCTGGTGGCTCTCCAGACAAGGTCTTTCCCCAGATAATGTTCCGGACACCGGCAAGGAGCACTCCTGGTGGATGCCAGATTGTCGCAAGTTCCTGGGCGTTAAGAACTTGGTATTTATGTTCGTTGAGGAAGAAAGACCGATTTTTGGTATGGGTATACATTCGGTTCTTGAAGAAGAGCGGTCGTCTAAAAACAAACTGGTTTCCTTCACCGAGCGAGAAGCTCCCAAAGGTGCCCCCAAGACTCCGGAGACTGCTCATGAGATCGGTGCGTTCATCCGAACCGGCGATAAGCCGAATCGCTACCTTTCCTCCTTGGAACGATGCCTTTTTCATCATGAGGAGTTTCTGTGGATTCTGCCCATACTTATCGGCAGAGGGATCGTAGGAGAGTGTTTTTGCTGCTTCAACTGAGCGATGCTGCCAGTTAAAGGTGGTCGGCATACAGAGCACCTGCACACCAATACGCATGTCTGGGGCTTGCTTTGAGAGAAATCCCAGAATCGAAGAGAGCGGATCAACATCGCGGAAGTCTTGGTACGTCTTGATGGGGAGATAGAAGTACGAGTTGAGCTTCATCTCGGCGATCGCGGTGTGCTTTGCGTTCACGACTCCCAGAAGTGGATCGGTCGTCTTTCTCAAAATCGAGGCGGGAAAAGCCGAGGTTACCAGGCTCTGGAGAAGCGTATCTGAACTACTGGGACCGGTGAGGTAGAAATAGATCGACTGATTGAGGAGGTAGAGCTCTGCTGAGTATATCTTTGGATGTACGATTGCCCGTTTCCAGAGCGGTACATATGGAGAGGCGAGGAGCGACGCAAAGATCTGAGTCGCGCTTTCGATCGGCGTTTCATCGTCTTTTGGGTTTTTGATGTGGAAATAGGATCGTGAGTCTGCCATCTCAATTTGATTATACAGAACTTTCCATGATGGGAGCGGTCCACAATGGTAGCGTGTATGTATCTAGTTTGAGAGGATGGATCGGGAGCGACGAACCGATGTTTTTGTTGACTATCGTCAATGTTCTTTGACTATCGTCTTCATTATCTTTCTCCTGTATGCCTGGAAAAGTTAAGGTAAAGGGGAAGGTACTGTATCGCGAGATTGGGGAGAAGGTATATCTCGCGCGGAGAAGGAACGGTTATACACAGGATCAACTATCCGAAAGCACCGGCCTTGATCGAACCTACATATCCCAGATAGAGAACGGAAAGCGGAACCCCTCCTCAAAGAGTCTCCTCGAACTTTCTCGCGCCCTTGGGATTGGTGTGGGGGAGTTGCTTGGGCAACGGCGTTCGAAGAAGTGATCTTCACTTACTGAAGGCGAAGCGAGGTCGAAGCGCATACGACTTGGAAACAAGCGTCTGATAGTCGCGCGTCAGCTGTGAGGACCGGCGTTTGTGCGCAAGTTTCTTCGAGAATGAGACGAGGCGATTATAGCGTTGTTTATTCGTGCGAAGATCTTTCAGAAACTCCTCGAGGTCATTTTTGTCGATCGAGAAAAAGATATCTCGGTCCGAAACCTGCGCTTCCTCCATTGCTCGCAAAAAATCTGGAGACTTCATGTACTCGATGAATGCGGTAGAAAAAATGACCGGACGATGAAACCCAAGTGCGTGTGTGAGTGTCGAGGGTGCCGCCATAAACTCTCGATAGGGAAGCGCGACCACATCGGCTGCTGAGTAGTAACGGACAAGTTTATGCTCATCAACGAATCCAATAATCGAGGTTCGCGACGCCTCCTTCGCGGTCTTCATCAGATCGCGATAGTAGCGCTGATACTGCTCGTTTTGCTTGAGCGCAGGATTACGCCCTCCAACGAGCAACAACTTCATGTTTTTCATCTTCATCGTGCTGAAGACCTTGGTGATCCAGTCGGTTCCTTTGTGCCAGTCTGCGAATCCAAACACCAACACTACGAAGTCATTACTCGAGAGACCGAGTTTGCGTTTTGCCCACGCCTTGGAAACAGGCTGCTGCTCGGTCACGCCAACCGGAATGGTGACAAGTTTATCTGCGCTCATATATGCGCGCAGTTTGTCGCGGAGATCTTCTTCAAATACGATGATCTTGTCCGAAAGCATACCGATACTTCGATAGAACAGCCGAATATAGAGATTGGTAGCGCGCATCTTAAACTGCGCCCAGTATTTTTTCGTCTGAAACTTGGCTTTTCTACTTTCGGTCTTGTAACCCTGAAGCTGGTGGCGCTTGAGTACAGCGTACTCCTGTGGTGCATGTTGAAACTCAAAGTAGACATTTTTCCCGAAGAGCTTGGAGCATCCTACGATGAACGGCAGTACGAGCGTCGTCTTCATGCCGCCATAGACATGAAAATCAAACTGAATGAGAATATTGCGGATCTTCGAGTGTTTTGCGATGGGCGACAGAACCGACAGGAGCGAGAATGGTCGATTTCTCCTCCAAACCCGCTGAATCAGGAGGCTCCGATTCTCGCTGTGCGTTTTCTTTTTTCCGATGCGCTCGGCAAGTACAAGGATATTTTGCTTTTTGGAGAGCTCAAGTAGGGAGCGCTTGGCATGTATTGCCAACGGGAGAGCTTCGCGGTCATTCTCAGGAAAGCTGGTGACCACGAGGAGGGTATTTTCGTCATTCAAGGGCAGACGCCTTTTTTTCATGATGAATGCTTTATTCTACCAGGTTTCGAGGCTAAAATCAAGGTAAGCACGGCAAGTCCAAACCCTCCAAATTGGAGGATTTGAGGCCAGAAAAGAACGTACCGCCGGTGGGCCGCAGCGTCGGTAGACGCATCTTCCAAAATCCAGCCATTTTCCCAGTTATTCACAAGAATATGCGGGAGGAACGCGCACCGCTTCTTATTCATATCGCAGTCGATAGCGATCCATCCGCTATGGAAGGAGGTGTCGTTTGTGAGCACCTGAACCGGTCGTGGTGCACCCGATGTCTGTGATAGCTTCGTGAGGTAGTCGTAGTACAGAGGATAGAGCGTAACTTCCTTCAGTTCGTTTACCGATTCGTATTCGCCGTATGAGATGTTGTCCAGATACAGCCCAAGACCTTTCCCGTACTGGTAGGGAGGAATAACAAAGTAGTCCGAAATAAAGGAAGAAGAGTGTGAGAGCTCATCGTAGGTCGTACACAGGTTTGAGTACATATTCTTGAGGCAAAATCGGAGCGGGAGCCCCTTCACATTTCGTGCGGTAAAGCCCACAACGTACCCGATCGTATGAGGAAAGGACTCATTCTGAATCGAGACTCCGCGTGAAGTGTTCTGAGTCCGTAGTCGAAGCACCGGATCCGGTCTGTTGATGAGCTCAATCATTCCGGGAATAGACTGTTCACGCCCGAGTCGCTGTGCAGTATAGCGGATTGGACTGCGAAGTTCTGGAACGGAAGGGGCAATATCATCGGTAAATCGATCGGTTGGCTTCAGAAAACTTCGAAACGGGTAGCTGACCATCTGGGAGATCTGGTTCGCACTGCTTATGTATGATCCGTGGTCAATGTAGGCTTGATCAAGATAGTTCCAGCGGTACGGTGGTTGCACCTGTTTGTTGATAGTGACAACCGGAGCCGGTGCGGTGCTGCGTACCCCGTACAGAACAAGCGTTCCGAACCTCTGTAGTTCGTACAATTTTTTTGTATGCATGAGAGCATTAAGCACGTTCTGACTCTCTCGCTCAAATAAGATTTGCTGACGATTCTTTTCGGAGGGCGTAGTAACACTGGTGTCCCAGAGGATGTATCCAAGGTTGTATTTTTCGAGCGTTTTCATAAACGCATCCGCACGTTGGCTATAGAGCGTATACTGGAGCTCACGAAAAGCCTCCTCATTCGCGATGCTCCAGCGATCGGAGTCACGATCGAGTACCGGCTGCTTCATGCCAAACCAAATAAACCCTGAGCCTTGATACCCCCATGAATAGTACTGCCATCCAGAGAAGGTATGGAGCGGAAGTGTAAGGACTACTCGATCTGGTTGGGTCTTCATATACTTCCAGAGATCAAAGTATGACTGCGGTATTGCTTTCTTAAACCGTGGCGATATGAGCGCACCGCGGAGCAACGGGAATCCCATGACGATCATGGCCGATGTAAGGAGGACCACGACCGTTGTCCGACTGGAGCGGTTTTTCAACCGAGACAGCAGCCACTCGATGGACAGAGCAAGATACAGTGTATATCCAAAAACGAGAAGGATAGAGAACTTGGTAAAGACGAAGCGAAGCGCCTCTTCAAACAACGAAAATCTCAGCAACTGCTGGAACAGCCAGCTGAACGGTGGAGTGCTATTCATCAGTAATACGAAGGGGATCGCAAGAAAGGGGAGGAGAGCTATGTTCGCGGCTTGGCGACGCTTGAGTGCAAGCACAATACCCATAAGTGCCAGCGCGAACATTCCGTAGCCGATCGCTTGCACAGCTGGAGATGAAAGATGATCTCGCCATTCCGGCATGAGATACTCAAATCGACCTTGATCGAAGTTGTAGACCGACCACTGCAGGTAAAACCCTCGTGCGACAGCGACATCCTTCAGATACCCATTTTCCTGGTTCCGAATACGATATTCTTGTGAAAAAACACGGTTTTGCTTGCTCTCCTTCGGTACTGAGCTCGAAGTTGCGATGTAGTAGAGATTTGGAAGAAGCCAGAACGAGTTTACTCCAAGGGTAACCAGTATGAGTGCAACTGCTTTTTTCATTGGTACCCGAGTAAGGAGTGTGTACATAATCAGAAATGCAGTGTACGTTCCGAAAAATGCGTACCAAAGATGGGCGGCGTAGGCTTGCGGTGTTGCAAATAGGGTCGCAATGCCAAAGAGGAGGAGTGGTCGTCTTCCATGTGAGCGGAGAAATCGTAATGAAAAGAGGATTGCCCACGGAAGAAATGCGTACTGGGTTGGGAACATTTCAAACGGAGCGTAGAACTGCTGAACCGAACCAAGGGAGAAGACATAAAAAAGAGTGCCGATCAGAGCGACGATGTCGAACCGAGCCAATACCGTCTTGTGCGGAATGCGAAGCACCTCCTTGAGGAGGTAGTAGATCCCAACGGCGCCGGCGAGGAGGCAGCCAAACACATAGAGATACCGTACTGCGGATAGGGGAGCAACGAGGCTCATTATCCAGAGTAGAGTAACTCGCGGAAGATCCGCCATATGCGAATGGCCAGCAACTGCACCGAGGCCTTGATCCGCTCTCCAAACTCCGTTGAAGAGTCTCGAGAAGTTCAGGCCGAAATCAAACTCAGGATGGAGTGTGTCCCAACCGGTGAGGTATGTCCCGGGAGCATAGGTTACAGCACAGATGTACCCAACCAGAAGAACAATGAGGAGGGGAAAGAGATATCGTGAAAAGAATGAACGCATAGTTCATTATCTCAAAAATGAATCCGGAGAGAAGCTCCAAATTGGACTGTTCCAGAGCGCCAAAATTAAGAGCAACAAGATGTGCTCTTATTTCGTGACTCCCGCATCCTTGATGCACTGCTTGTAGACGTCGGTGATCGGGTAGCTTACCGTGGTCTTTTCATCTACATGTTGTTCGAATCGTGACGTCATCGCACACTGGAACACAGCCTGCGCATGCTGATATCGATCGAACCGATTGACGCCAAAGTACAGCGCAACCGATAAAAACGCGAGCACGAGAACAGTACCCGCAGTACGGGCAACCATGATCTGATATTCCTGATCTTTTACCATGAATAAAAAATAAATTGATAATAACAAACCTTTCCTCTGATCACGATCCGCAAAGCTACGGATATATGGTCATAGGGAAGGCGACTAGTGATGGGGGCGTAGATTTTTTTCCAACCGGAATGGTTGGAGGACTGCATGGAGCAGGCCAATCTCGTCAACATACACTAGTCGCGGGGTGGGTAGGAACGAGTTCCTCAATGTCTCCACAGGTGGGAGTTCGTCGGACTTGCGTCTGACAGGCCACTAGGCTTCGGGACCTAGAGAGAGGATGGCCTTTGATCGGGCTACCGACTGACGGTCGTTGTGGCGACGGCCAGGATGCGGTCACCGGCGTGGATGACGATCGTCACCTCGACGGAGTTGCACGCGAAGGGCGTACCGCAGTTGGCGCCGGCATTGCCAGGCTGTCCGCTGTTGAGGACTTCTCCTGGGTGTGCCATCGTGGGCATTCCCAACATGTTGGCGCTCGCGTGCGAGACCAAACCCCAGACGCCCTCGTCCAGCTGATCGCCATTCCAGTAGCGGCCTGTGACGGTGAAACCGTTGTCAGCCATCTGGTTGCGCCAGGTGTAGGAGGTGTCGCCGACGTTGATCAGGAGGAGCATGCAGCCCTTACCGGTGACATCACTGGTGCAGGTCATTCCCTGGAAGGAATAGTCTGCGGTGATGAGGCGGTAGTGCCACGCGGATACGACGAAGTCGCACCTGCTGTCCTGCTGACAGAACGGGGCATTGTCCATGCCGTACTCCATGCCGTTGGCCACGTCGAAGTCCGGAACCAGGGGGTTCGGGATGTTCGGGAACGTCTGCCAGAGCTCGGGGGCCGGGTCCATAAGGCGATTGAGCCATGCATCCACGATCGGGTCGTTGGCGACGTCGATCTTGTTGATGGTCCAGCCGGTGCTCGTGGTGGCCACGTTGCTCGGGTACAGGGGAGTTCCGATGTCGACGGTGCTCGACGGTGGGACCGGCGGCTGTCCGGTGGCGACCAGTGCGGTCGTCGTGGTTGCCGGGTTCGTGTCGGGCGTCGTGTCTGCCGTCGTCGGGTCCGTGGGAGTACCAACGATTGCACAGAGGACGTTCGCATCCTGGGGTGAGCCGGGGTGCTTGACGTTGTACTCGGTGACCTTCTGCACGCAGACAGGGTCCAGATTGGACGATGCCGACGTTCCGTTGTTCCCGGCGATCGCGTTGAACGCGAGCATTCCGAGGACGAGGGTGCAGACCACGCTGAGCGTGACGATGAGGCCCTTGCTGTTGGTGGGTCGCATCACTACCTCCTTCGAGGCTAATTCATGGTTTGAGCTGTGATGTGCTCTTAAGCCGACTAAGGGTGGTTCCCTTCCATGAGCCGATCACCATACGACAGTGACGTAGTTCGAGGTTAAATTCGAGCATGACGCTGTCTCATTTACGGATTGAACCGAAGGACCCGATCAGTTTGATCGTTGGCGATATCCTATCTTCTTCACCGTGCTCAGCTGCAGGTCGTCGCAGGATCCAGCATGTTGGCCGGGTCGGGGATGACGCTGTTGAGCTCCTCCACATCGTGGACGCAGTTGTCGTAGTTCGTCTGGTTGACGATCTGCACGATCTGGTCACGATTGAAGCCGGTGTCGTCGTCCTGGAAGACGATGAAGTACAGGTTGCCCGCGATGGAAACGACAAGCGCGATGATCGCGAAGATGAACGCAGACAGTGCGATCTCAGTTGCGCTCGGTTGCTTCTTCGGCGGGGTGGTGGACGGATCCCAGTTCCAGGCGGCGTAGTTCTCCGGCTGCAGGGTCTGCAGGTGTGCGCAGATGCGCTGCTTCAGGGCATTCCTGGAGCCACTTGCATTCAGACCAAGGCCGTTTGCGCACTGCTGGAGCGACTGCTTGTTCTTCTGTTGCTCCACCCACTGGATGAGCTGTTCATTGGTCATTTGCATGACAATGAGTGTCCTTTCGTGTGTATTGTCATCTCGACACGGTATCAGCGGGATTGCAGATCCGATTTTACGGGCTTTAGACCGAGGTCTATACCGGAGGACTGTAAGCGCGACCGAAGTCGGCTACGATGAACGTGCCCTGTTTGAGAAAACGTTTGCTAGTACCTTTGACATCGAATTACTCCGAGCCAGAGGATTTCGCGAATCCGCCTTCTCCTTCGTCGGTTGTAGTATCTACATCCCAAATTCGCCTCCTTTCGGTAGGGGACATGGTTTCGATTCTATTACCGAAGCGATCTTGCGACTTAGTTCCACGCGGAGCTCAATGACAGCAAATGTCAAAACTTCAATCTCAAAAAAAAGAGAAAAAAGCGAGCTACTAAACGACGTGCGACTAAAAAAAATTCCGAAATTAAAAAACAGAAAAGAAAAACATACTAGATGTGGATCAACACACACAACGCGATGCTGTCAGATTCCTGAGCGTCAGTATTCAGTTCAAAATGTAAGTACAAATGCTTATAACTGATATCTGCTCGCCAGTCGGACAACGAATAGGTCATGTGCATAGTTCCACATCCAATGTGGTTCTTTCTGCTTCGTTCCATATGATCTATACAGAGATCGAACGTCATGCAGAGAGCGAATCCCTGCAGGTCGTTGAACCTGTATATATCAACCCAGTTTGTTAAGGTGCTTGGATTCAGGACGATTCTTGCATATGAATCGACGTCCTTGCTCCTCGAAAAGCTTTGATTCGGACTCCCGGCAAGCTATAGCCGAGTACCGTTTCTTCGCTCCTAGACCGTTAAGCCCAGGGTTGAGAAAGCATATGGGGCACATATACTTCCTCGACTCTAAACTCACACAAGCCGATAGAAGTTTGTAGAGGTTGATGGTGGGGGAGTTGGGTCGTTGTGCCGCGGTTGCCCTCACGTTGGCCTCGTAAAACCTATCAGGCGACCCGTTTTTTAAGATACAGACCGGAACCAAGTCCGATCATCTGTAATGCAAGAAGTCCCATTCCGTACTCAGGGCCGGCTGATGGCTGAGTTGTTACTCCGATTACCTGTTTTTCGATACAAAACTGAGCAGCGTCCTCGTCCGAGACGGTAGCATTGCTTCCATACGCCTTGTTATATACACAGATCACTCCCTGGTCAGCAGGAAGCTGGTTCTGCGCCACAACCTTGGTGTTGACGGTGAAAACGGTGCCTTTACCAGCCTCAAGGCTGAGGTTGTCGGCAAGAATGATGGTACGAGTGTTTGCATCATAGTTCGGCATGTTCACCGGCTCGAGATATGCAGGAAGCACATCCTTCACCGTGATGTTCGACTGTTTTACATCAGAAGTATTCTTCACCTTGATCTTAAAATAGACATTCTGTCCAGGCGCAAACCGAGGGTCATTTGAGGCTAAATTATCCACAAACGAGATCGAGGTCTTGCCACCTTTGGTGGTAACTGAGCTCAGTCCAACCTTCTTATCAACGAGAAGAGATTCATTTTGAGCACCGGTTCCGTACGAACCGTATGCGCCATATGAAGCAAATGTTGCCTTTGCATTCGCGAGCACCATGAGTGCCGCGATCACAAAAACATACGCCGTCCTTACACGAGCAGTATTCATGGCTATAGTATACTATAAGACTTACATATTGTCAACTATAGGACATAAATCAAAACTTAGGTTTTCTCTATCACCGTTTCGAGGTACAATACCATCATGAAGCTTAATTCCAAACAACTGCGCGACCTCTCCGATTCTGAAGCTAAGTTAGCCTCAGAGAGCAAGCTTCGTAACCCTGTATATCTTATCTTGGAGGACATCTATGACACCTATAACGTGGGTGGACTCTTCCGCCTCGCAGACGCGCTCAACATCGAAAAGATCTATCTTTGTGGCCAGACCGAGGTGCCTCCAAATCACAAAATCGTGAAGGCATCAATTGGAACCTATAAAATCGTTCCGTGGGCGTACAAGCAGACTGCAGAGGAGGCGATTGCCGAGCTGCGGGAGAGCGTAAAGGATATTCGAGTCGTTGCGGTCGAGCAGGCGAAGGGGAGTGTAGACTACAGAAAAGCAGATTATACGGCTCCAATCGCGCTCTTAGTTGGGAATGAAACAAACGGTGTACTTCCGGAAACGCTCAAACTCTGTGATCAGATTGCAGAGATTCCGATGTTCGGGATCAATACCAGCCTCAATGTCATTGTTTCTGCGGCTATTGTAGCGTACTTCTGCGTATCGACTCAGAGTGGGGAAGAATAAGGTTAGGATCCGGCAATCCGAATCGGTGGACGTTGAGGAGCTGGGTGTTCCTGATTCATAATGAGCCGATTTACATGAAGCGCACGATCATCCGCTGTAGCAAATCCATCCTTTGAGCTACCCCTAAAACCTCCAACCAGCTGTTGATGATGACTCCATGGGTAGGTTCCTGTTCTTCCTTTTTCATGATTTGCGACCAACAACCTTAAAAGGTTATCTCGTTGGATCGGTTTCGGTTTCTTTGGTGTAGCGATGTTCAGTTGGTTTATTTGAGCCGCGAAGAGGTCAACGATTCGATCAGGGTCACGATCCAACCAGGACTTTATTTGGTCAATCGCAGCATCATACTCCTTGTCTAGTTGCTCCGGCGCTGTGGTTTCCCGCATCATCTGACGAAGGTGATTGTTTGCAAACTCACGAATGAGTTCTTGGTAAGGAGGCACGTTCTTGAGTCCTGCCTCTTCTGCCAATAACATGAGGCGGTCTGAGTAGGAAGCTTCACCCAAAGGCGGTACGGTGCGGTCGACTCCTCCTGAATGCTCTGCCATGACAACTACTATATTACACTGGCGCTATTCTGTCAAGGTTCGAACTCATCTTTCAGGAGAATAAATACTGGTAAACCGTATGGACCCCAGCTATGCGTGCGTTTGCTTTGTGGTTGGTTAGGGGATAGAAGTATGAAATGAAGCTAAATGATCGGATCTGCCTTTTGCAGTTTTTTATCACTCTCTCAAGGTACCATGGTGAGATGTATGCGAAGAAGGTCTGGTGTTTTGCACCATCTTCGAAATTCATAGTGAAGATATCTTCATAGATAATATCAATACGAGATCGATTGGAGTGAAAGAGGCGCCGGAGCCACAGAACAGCGAGAAGTACAGGATTTATTTCAACCGCTACGAACCGTGTGTTCAACTTTTTTTGTTGGGCAACACGCGCTGCCGAAAAAATAACGATACCATCACCAGCTCCGAGGTCGTAAATAACTTGATCATTTTTCAGATGGAGCATTTTAACAATCCGATTAATGTCCTTTCGATTGGACGGAAAGTAAGGAATGGGTGAAGCTCGTCGCGAGAGAAAGGCATACCCTATGAAACATAAGACCAAAACAAGAATGAGGTATATCATGCGTGGAATATGCAAATAAAAACGAAATTTTGTATATTGATAGTATATCTATGAATGAGTATTATACGCCGCTCAATTTCTCACATAAGTCGCATGAAAAAACGCTCGTTCATGCAAAAAACTACCATGTCGGTCTGCGAGCTGCATTGTTCAGCCTATTTATCTTGTTTGCTACCTATGTATACAACGTCATGGCGATGGACACCATGAGTCTGCGTGTCTGGAACCGCTCGTTTACCGATGCAGGGATGATTCTCGTAGGCATCTCATTCGCATTAAGCGGGCTTTGTTACTTCTATGATGTTTTCGATACAAAAATACTGTATCGCAGAGACCTCGGGCTCAACGGGTTTTACTTTATTGCGCTTCACTCGGTGTACTCATTTGCGCTCAATAAGTTTAGTCCGTGGTACCGCTATTTTGAAGCAGACCGATTAGTATCGTTCAGTCTGGCGCTCATATCACTCCTCATTTTCTTCATGATGGCGCTCATTTCGAACGCAGTTGTCCCAAAAAAACTCGGGCCACGTCGATGGCGAACCCTCTTACGGCTCGGGTATCTGGGGTATGTGCTCGGTGTGATTCATGCAGGCATGTGGGCATACGAAGACTGGGTTATGTGGTGGGGATCGCCAAAGGTTCCTCCGATGTCATTAGTTGTATCGGTGCTTGTGGTTGGAGTCGTCGTGCTTCGAATCTTCCTCTGGAGAGCGCTTCAAACGCGCAAATAGGTGGGTGGGAAAGGAGGGACTCGAACCCTCATGGAGTTGCCTCCACTAGTTTTTGAGACTAGCCTGTATACCATTCCAGCACTTTCCCTCGGCGTCTTGTATATAGTATACATTATCCCTTCGAAGCATTGAGTGGCTCTAAATTATTTATGGGATAAAACATGCAGGAGCGGTGTTTGGGGGTTGACGAAAAATAGAGTCGGGATTAAGATAGGGTATGAAGGCCTCGATTTCTACCTCAACCCCAACTCCAAAAACGGTTGAGATGCTTTCATATTTCATCTACGAAAGAGAACCACTTCCACTGAGTCCATCACCGGAGCGTGTAGAGCGCGAAGGATTCAAAGCGGGAGTAGGGGAGATACTCATTATTGAGAATCTCGGAGGATACCGCCAGGTTGCCTATGTCGGACTTGGAAAGAAGAATGCGGTGACCGGACTCATCGCCAAAAATAGTACAGCACAGCTGGTGAGAGCGGCAGAACAGCGACAGATCAAATCGCTTGCTATCGTTCTTCCCAAGAATATGAGTACAACCGAGTATGGTGAGCAGGTTCGCATGGGGGGCGTACTGGGGAGCTATCAGTTCCTACGGTATAAGACAGACGAGAAAACGAAGAAGCGCGTGCGGCTCGAGTCTCTTCAGTTTGTCATCGAGACCAAGACGAAGGATTTTGAACAGGGTCTTACCCAGGGGGCACTGGTCGCAGAGGGCGTTGTTCTTGCGCGCGATCTGGTGAATGATCCAGCCTCAAATACCAGCACTCAAACAATGGTCGATGAGGCAAACAAAATCGCCCAGGCATGTCCTTCAATCACT
This sequence comes from uncultured Gammaproteobacteria bacterium, assembly GCA_964404095.1. Classification (GTDB taxonomy): domain Bacteria; phylum Patescibacteriota; class Microgenomatia; order UBA1406; family GWC2-37-13; genus CAZLQR01. Next base: position 14,367 of record CAYOIN010000006.1, read on the forward strand.
GTGAAGGTACTCGAAGAAAAAGACTGTGCAAAGCTTGGGATGGGGTCCTATCTCTCGGTTGCAAAGGGGAGCATTGTGCCTCCGAAGTTCGTGGTTCTGAAGTATCAGCCAACAAAATCGAAGCCGAAGAAAACAGTTGCTCTGGTTGGAAAATCGATTATGTTCGACTCGGGAGGACTGTCGCTCAAGCCATCGGAGGCAATGGAGGATATGAAGATAGATATGTCCGGCGGAGCGACGGTGCTCGGCACATTTCTCGCTCTCGCAAATCTGTCGAAACTTGGATATGAGGTTCCCCATACCGTCTATGGAATTCTTCCTGCGTGTGAGAATATGCCGTCTGGGAGTGCTACACGACCCGGTGATATCGTGACCGCCATGAACGGAAAAACAATCGAGGTTCTCAATACCGATGCAGAAGGCAGATTAACACTTGCAGATGCATTAGTGTATGCTGAGAAAGAATGTAATGCAGATATTATGATCGATCTCGCCACACTCACCGGCGCATGCATGGTAGCGCTCGGCACCGATCTCACCGGAATGTTCTCGAATCATGAAGCGCTTGGAGACCAGTTCCGAGCCATCGCCGATGCTGAGGGAGACGAGCTGTGGCAGATGCCGTTGTATGCACCCTATGCAAAGAAGATGAAGAGCGATATCGCAGATCTTAAAAACATTGGAGGAGGAAGGTATGGAGGAGCGATAACGGCGGCGGTATTTCTTGCCGAGTTTGTTGATACTGCTCACTGGATCCACTGCGACATCGCCGGTCCAGCGTATCGGAATGATGAGCCGAAGGGAACGTGGGGGAAAGGCGCTACTGGGTGGGGTGTCCAGACCCTTGTCCGATTCTTGTTTCAGGTTTCGTAAGTATTATTATTTTTTACAACACATCTATGGATTTACGTGACGCGGTTAAATCAAAAAATATTATTCGCATTTCGCCGAACGACACGCTCTCGAGCGCGCTCGTACAACTTTCATCATCGCATGACTCAGCGTTCGTATTCGATGATAAAAAGAAGTATCTTGGCGTCATCAATCCATACCACACACTCATCAAGGCTTCATATCCTGGCAATGCAAAGGTATCTCACTGTATTTTTCATGCACCCCGCGTGAAGCATAACTTCAGTGTTGCGAAGGTTGCTCAGTTGTTTATTGAGTCGAAGTTGCACTACCTTCCAGTATTTAATGAGAAAGATGAGTTTATTGGTATAACCTCTGCTCGCAGACTACTGACACTCTACCAAGAGTATAAAGGCTATAAAATTCCGATCTCCGAGGTTCTTGATGGGAAGCGACAGCCGCTTCTTTCGATCTATGAGACCGATAGCATCGCCAATGCCCTTCACATCTTCAAGACGAAGAAGATTTCGAAGCTTGTTGTGATTAATCGCGACATGAAGCTTCGAGGCGTTCTCACCTACTACGACCTCATCAGTAACCTCATTGCGCCCAAGCACAAGGCGCAAAAAGGAGATCGCGAAGGGGGAGTCAAGCACAACTTCCAGAATCAGCCGGTCAAAAACTTTACCAAGACCATCACGCTCACGCTCACACCCGATCATCTCATGTCAGAGGCACTCGCGATGATCCTCGAGAAGGAGATTGGAAGTGTGATTATTGTGAATGCAGAGCGCATTCCTCAGGGCGTTATCACTACTCGAGACTTCCTCTCGTTCCTTACGAGAAGTAAAAAGGAGAAAAAGATCGAGATTAGCGGAAAAGACCTATCAAAGGAGAGTGAGTATACCGTTAAAAACTTTTTTCACCCGCTCCGTCTGTGGGTTCGTCATATCCCAAACATTGAACAGGTTAAGCTCTTCGTGAAAGAAGAGAAGGGTGGAGGAGTATTCAATGCAATGCTTTCGCTCATTCCGTCGAAGGGGTTGCCAACGGTGATTAAGCGAGAAGGAAAAAATCTCCAGAAGCTTCTCCGATCACTGAAGATAAAGAGAGATTCATCATCATAGTCTTGTGGCGCCTGCAATGTGAACCGGGACGTGCAGGTTACGATGATCGATCGGTCAGGTCACGCAACTTCTTAAGTGCGCCTCGGAGGTTACCATATTTGTGTTCGTGGGGGATATATCGGTCAAGAAGATTGGTAATCCAAAAAATCTTTGGTTGAGGTTTACGTTTGAGATTTGATGTGAGCTCCCGAACGATATCCCAGTTGTCATCGATGAACACATCGAGCTGTAATGATTCGATGAGGCGCTTTTTGTATTCATGTGGTTGTTCGTTTCGTTCGTTGTGATGGTGTGAGGTGAAGATGTCATCGGCATCGATTCGCTTGAGCCACTCCTCGAAGTCATGGGTAAGTGACGCGTAGCGAGCAGTGATGAGATGTGCTTCGATCCGCCCTTCCTTTACAAGAGCACGCAACTGTTGGAGGCCGCGCGCGGGGACAAAGCTTGTCTTATGGAGGAGCCACCAGAGGAGGTTCTCGGTCTTTGTCTTTGGGATGTAGAACGAGGTCGTTTTTTTATGAAATAAGATCTTGCTCAGGAACGCAGAGATGGGTCGAAGTACGCGGACAGGATTGTAGAGGATGACTCCGTCGAGATCAAACCCAACCTTCAGGGGCTTTGGTGCCATAACTGTAAATTGTACAGTACGTTGGTATGAAATTCGATCCTCAGTGAGATATAATCAATTCCTGTGAAACGAGTACTGATTACCGGCGGTTCGGGATTTCTTGGTCTGCATCTCGCGCGTTACTTTCATTCAAAAGGAGCCCGGCTCTCGATCATCGATATCCAGCAGTATCCGAAAGACGAGTATCCCGAAGGCATTTTTTTTGTCCACGGGGACATTAGAGATACTAAAGCGGTCGCACGCGCAATGAGACAGGTGGACCTCGTCATTCATGCTGCGGCAGCACTCCCGCTCTGGTCGGCTCGTGATATCTATACCACGAACATTGATGGCACGAACAATATTCTTGCAGCCGCAAAAAAAGCAAAGGTGAGACAGGTTATCTACATCTCTTCAACAGCAGTCTACGGAGTGCCAAAAAAACACCCTATTGTTGAGACGGACCCCGTACATGGCGTCGGTCCGTACGGAGAGAGTAAGATTGCCGCAGAGGAGCTGTGCAAGCAGTATCGTACGGATGGTATGAGTATTACGGTCCTTCGCCCGAAGACCTTTGTCGGCACGCATCGACTCGGAGTATTCGAGATTCTGTTTGACTGGATCAAGGACGGGAAGAAAATTCCAGTATTTGGATCAGGAAACAATCGCTATCAGCTCCTTGATGTTGATGATCTTGTAGATGCGATCTACCGATTAACGAAGGTAGGGCGTAGAGCGAACGACACCTTTAATATCGGTTCTGCTCGATTCCGAACGGTTGGGAAAGATCTTGAGGAGCTCTTTGCATCGGCCAAATCGAAATCCCACATTCTCCCGATCCCATCGTTGCCACTCAAACTCATTCTTCGATTATTTGAGCTGCTCCATATTTCGCCGCTCTATAAATGGGTATACGAAACCGCTGATAAGGACTCATTTGTTTCGATTACCAAGTTGACGAAGGTGCTGAGCTGGAAACCACGGTACTCAAATGCAGAAGCGCTCATTAAATCGTATCGCTGGTATGAAAAAAACTATGCATCGATCAAGTCGCACTCAACCGGCGTGACGCATACGACCGGGTGGAACCAAGGCATCCTCGGATTTTTCAAACGCTTCTTATAACTTCTGGAAAATGAAGATTGTCGGATGATCATAGACCGTAAACGATTCGTCTGCATAGTGATCGTCGATCGAAATCGGTATTCCAAATGGACGGAGGGTAGGGGAGACCGTGAATTGTTGTACGAGTCGGAACCGAAGCTTATGACCAAATAGATCACGATAATATGCTGCGGTGGATGGGTAGCATACCTTGTATTTCGCGCAGTCGGTGAGACGCTGAAGGGGGCCATAGAGCCGATTGGAAGCAATAATGATGTAGTCGGTTCGTGCAAGTTGTTGATTGATGTGTATCCACTTCGCGGTATTGTCTGGCTGGTTGTACAACTGGAGTTCTTCAATGTGATATCGTTCAGCATTTACGAGGGGGAGCCGATCGTCCCAGTGCTCGACCGCGATCGTTGATCCCTCCGGAATCATCTGTAGAATCCATTTCGTCGCCTCAATACGGGTATGAGTGCCGGTGTACAGAGCATTAAACATGAGCGTCCACGAAAACGCAGCAACAAACATACCGATGAGTACGATTCGAATCCAGCCTGCGCTCCGTGAGAGGGTAAGGATGCGATGAACGGCATAACCTCCGAACAAGGCAAAGAGGGGATAGAGCGGTAGCATATAGCGCATGAACTTCACCGAAGATGAACCAATGATCGCGAAATAGATTCCGTAGATCGTGCACAGGATGATGAGTGGAAACTTCGAGAGCGATCTGCGTTCGAGTATCATACCGACTCCGCCGTAGATAGACAGCGTAGCAATCACCGGACCGAGTCCCCAGAAGAGAATATTCTGAAGATGGTAGAGATATGGAACGGAAGCGACATACTGTAAGGTATATGGGAACGCGTATGGATTACTGTTCAGCTGCAATTGTTGAGCAACGTCGTGTATATATGAGCGCCAATCAATGAAGGCGTACGGCATGAACACTGCCGTAAAGAGTAGTGTCGTGAAGGTGAAGAGTGCACCGCGAATCACAATCGCACCCCATCGATGTTGTGCCCTCAGCTCCAAGAGAATAACAATGGTAAGCGCAATCGGAACAAACATAACCGCAGTAAACTTCGTTGCGAGTGCGGCGGAAAGGGGAAGCGCGAGAAATAGCAGATTTCGAGTCGAGCGATTGGTATAGTACTGCACGAACCGATACACGAATGCGAGTATAAAAAAATTGAGGAAGGTGTCCACTATGAAAAAATGCGTGTTCTGAATCGGAAAGAAACTAATCGCATATATACAACCCGCGCACAGTCCAGCAATTCTTAATCGAAAAAGCGCGCCACCCAGTTTATAGAGCAGAATAATGCAGCCCAGGTCGACCGAAAGTGAGAGACCCCGTCCCACATACAACATGAGATCATAGTTGGATAACTGGGAAGCGGAGAACCAGCGTACGACCATAGTCGCGAGCGACACGAGATATATGGGAAGAGAACCGTAGTTAAAAAAATGCGGATTGAGGTTTTGAAAAAACTGAATTTTATCAGCCACCATGATCAGCATGCGCTCATCAGGATGGAGATGAAGACCTTGATCCCAGTTGAATCCAACGATTCTGAGAGAAAAACCGAGCAAAAGTGTGATTGCCAAACCGACCATTTTGACTATAATATAACACGTATGCTTCCTGTTTTGATTGATTTGCCCTTTGTCAAAATATATACCTTTGGTATTTTTCTCCTGCTCGCATTCTTCTGGTCAACATTTCTTTTATGGAAAAATTTTCTCCTGACGGCATACAAAGAGGAGGATGTATTCGATGTTCTTTTTGCCGGTGTGTTCGGCGGACTTTTGGTATCGAGAGTTGTCTATGTCGCGTTGCACTTTGGTGAATTTGGATTGAGTATCCCAAAATTCGTACTCATCAACGGCTATCCCGGGCTTTCACTCTATGGATTTCTCGCCGGATTTCTCGCGGTCACGTTTGTCGCGATGCAGAGAAGCAAGCTTCGGTTTCGAGAGGCCATTGATTACTTTGTACCGTCTGCATTTGTTGCGTTGGCATTTGGGAAAATGGGGTCGTTCTTTTCCGGAGTTGAGATGGGTGCAAAGACAAACTTTCTGCTCAAGATGAAGGTTGTAGGGGCGGAGGGATTTCGACATCTCACCCCCTTGTACGAGGGGATTCTGTTCTTTGTCGGAGCGCTCATCGCACACCAGCTCTTGTTTGCGGTTCGCCGAGAGCGGTATGCAAAAGGCACCAATCTCTACTTTTTGCTGTGGTATACCGCACTCGTTTTTGGTGGAACGGATCTCTTAAAAGATCGTCAGGACGGCCTCTTGCTCGGTCTGAGTTTTAATGCACTAGTATCGTACGTCTTGCTCTTGACATTCTCTCTGTACTTCCTCTATTATTTCAGGAGTTCATTTGCACAGTATGGGAAAAACATTTTCAAAGGACTTCATAAAAAAGCACAGCGACCGACTCGAAAAGGATAGAGAAAAAATCCGACACCGAATCGAGGAGCTGAAAAAGGAGGATCCGTTCATGGATCCAGACCATACCATCGACAACGCAGCGGTAGACACCGATGTGCGTGAGCAGGTTGGTCACGATACCATTCAGGCACAGATCAAAGACCTCGACCGAAAGCTCCACGACATCGAACTTGCATTTGGAAAGATCGAGAAGGATCGATATGGTTACTGTGAGAAATGCGGTGAACAGATTCCCGTTGCTCGACTCGACCTCATTCCAGAAGCTCGATTCTGCATCGACTGCGAAAAAAAACTCTATAAATAAGCGGGAACTGTACTATAATGCTTCCCGATGTCCAGCCAGTTAACAAACATTACTGCCCTCGATGGTCGGTACCACGATCGAGTCACCTCGCTCCAAGACTATTTTTCAGAGTTTGCTTTGATTCGGATTCGCGTAGAGATTGAACTTCGCTATCTTCTTGCACTTTCTCGGTTTGGGGTTGTTCGAACATTTTCTCGAGCCGAACAAACATCAATGAAGAGGATCTACCAGACCTTTTCTCAGCAAGATGCCGAAAAAGTAAAACAGTTCGAGACGGTGACCCGCCATGATGTGAAGGCTGTGGAGCACTATCTTCGTGCGCGTTTCAAGGAAACGACCTTGAAGGATGTGGTTGAGTATCTACATTTCGGCTTAACATCAGAAGATGTCAATAACATTTCGCATCGACTACTATTCAAGCGAGCTCTCCATGCATCGATTCTTCCTTCGATCTCGTCGGTTTTAGATCGGCTTACTGAGATAGGGGAGCGGTATATGCACGTTCCAATGCTTGCTCGCACACACGGCCAACCCGCCGTTCCGACGACCGTTGGGAAAGAGCTGATTATTTTTGCTTCTCGTGCACAGAGACAGTTGCGTCAACTGAGATCGCAGGCCTTTACCGGAAAATGGTCCGGTGCTGTGGGCAGTTATAACGCCTTCCAGTTCGTCCTCCCGAAGAAGGACTGGATGCGTTTTTCGAACCGATTTGTGACTGGATTAGGACTCGAGCCGAGCACGATTACGACCCAGATCAACCCGTACGACGATCTCTGCGAAGCAATTCATATCATCATGCGTATGAACGCCATATTTACTGGATTGAGCCAGGATATGTGGCGTTATATCAGTGATGGGTGGTTTGTTCAGGAAGTACGTTTAGGTGAAGTTGGTTCCTCAACGATGCCACAGAAAGTTAATCCAATTGATTTTGAGAATAGTGAAGGCAACTTCGGAGTGGCGAATTCACTTGGTGAGTTCTTCTGCAGAAAACTCCCAATTTCACGCCTTCAGCGCGATCTATCAGATAGCACAACGATGCGGTCGATGGGATCATTTATCGGCCATTCACTTATCGGCTACACGAGTCTCCTAACTGGTCTTGGTCGTGTTCGTCCAAATGAGGAAAAAATTGCGCGAGATCTCCAAAGCGACTGGAGCATACTCACAGAAGGTCTACAGTCGCTTCTTCGGTACCATGGCATTAAAGACTCTTACACAATTGTGAGCACGAAGAGTAGGGGAAAGCGCATGTCACAGGCACAATGGAGATCGCTCATACTTCGACTACCGATTTCTCAACAGTTGAAAAAGAAATGCTTGGCGTTAACCCCAGAATCGTACATCGGACTGTCGGTGCAGCTCACACAAAAAACCATCGCTGTCATCCGTAAGGGATAGGTTGCATTTTTAGCCTCCTTTTTATGGTATAGTGAATCTATGCTTGAGGTTGCGGGAACCCAGTTTTTTAACTACTTTATTTTCTTATTAATTCCGTTTCTGTTTGGTTTAATTGCTCGACGCCTCAAACTTTCTCCAATCGTTGGGTATCTATTCGGAGGCATCATCCTCGGTAATCTATTTAGCAACCTAATCTCTTCCGAGATTGTGACGCAGTTTGCCTACTTCGGCATCGTTCTTCTTCTCTTTAGTGTCGGGCTCGATCTGAATATGACGAAGATGTTTGTGCTGAAAAAATTTGTGGTCATCGGTGGATTATTGCAGATATTTTTTACACTCATTGGCGTGTATGGACTCAGTCTACTGTTCGGATTCACCGGTCTTCAGTCATTTCTCATTAGCGTTGCTCTCACCTCATCCTCGACCACCATTGTAGCGAAGATTATTCAGGAAAAACGAGAGCAGAACTCATTCTTAGGAGAGGTTGCGTTAGGTGTGCTTATGTTCCAGGATCTTGCATTTATTCCGTTCATTATCATCTTTACCGCGATCAACTCACCGGGTGATACCGGCGTCGATGTTATTCGAACGATAGGATTTAGCGTGGCAGAGTCCACCTTGATTCTCCTTACGATGTACTACGTAGGGAAGCGGGTAATACCCTACGTTTTTGACCGCATTTCTCGGGTTTCACGCGAACTCCTCAACTTGTTTGTGCTCGTATTCATATTTGCCGTTGTAGCGCTCTCATCGCTCCTTGGGGTACCGGTACTCATTGGTGCGTTTATTGCGGGAGTTCTGGTATCACAAACCGTCGAGCATCATCATGTATTTGCACAGATCCGTCCGTTACGCGATGTGATGGCAATTGTCTACTTTGTCTATATCGGCACGCATGTACAGATGCCACAGGTGCTGTTTATCCTACCGAAGATTCTTGCATTTTCAGGACTGCTGGTACTGGTGAAGGCGATCGTTCTCATCTGTGTCTTTGCATATTTTCGATTTAGTTCGCGCATGGCATTTTCAATGGCGGTGTTTCTCTTTCAGGTGAGCGAGAATGCATTCATCTTACTTTCACTCGCGTTTGGAAATAAGTTATTTACCTCAGACGAATATCTGCTTATTTTGAGCTCGGTGCTGCTGAGTCTCATGCTCACCCCGTATGTTGTACAGCGTCGTGAGACGCTCTATCTTGCGGTACGTGCATTTTTTAAGAAACGGGTGCCGTTTATTGAAGTGTTTATTCAGAAGCGTCTAGATTTCAACGAAACACCGGTCGAGATCGATCAAAAGCGCAATCACATTGTGATCTGTGGATACGGTCGGATGGGGGAGCAGGTCGGCAAAGCGCTCTCGCTCGCGAATATACCATTTGTTGCGGTCGACTACAATTTTCAGACCGTCGAGAAGCACAAAAAAGACGGTACTCCCATCATCTACGGAGATCCGAGCGATCGCGATGTACTTCGCTATGCGCAGATCGAGAATGCAGCTGCGATTGTGGTTGCGGTACCACTTGGTGCCGATCAGGAATCGATCATTCTGCATGCAAAGAGAATCAATCCGAATGCACTCATCATCAGTAGAGTACATTCAGAGGGTGACCGTCAGCGAATGAAGGACCTCGGCGCACACACCATCGTGCTCCCGGAATTTGAGGCGTCGCTCATGATGATCCGGCGAATTTTCCTTCATAAGCGGATGTCGAAGGAGGATGTCATTAAATGGATTCGGCATATTAAGTTAGTGCACGGGGTAGCATAATGAATCTGAAGCGGCACTCGCTGGGCATCGTTCTTCTTGGCATACTGCTGGTGCTCGTAGTGGCAAAGCTCGTGAGCGGCTCGCTCTTTTCCTACGCTCCAGACAGAGTGCAGTTCGTCGTATATGGTCAGAGTACGCGTCTCTATTCCATCAGTAAAAAGAACGATGTAAACTACTTCATCGCATACGCTCCCGATGTAAAGATTGTGATTCCCAATGGATATGGAACCTATCGGATCGGCTCCCTCTCGAAGCTCACGCAGTACGAAAAAAAACCCGAGTTGATCGCAAAGGCATTTTCCGTTGCAACCTCTTCGTTTGTTCCTTACTACTTCTATCCGGCCACATCCGAGATCTATCGAGGAGAGACGGTATCTCCAGAGTATCGCCGGCCATCCTTTCAGGAGATCTTCTTCTCTCGGTCGAACGCACGACTACTTGACCGCATCTATCTGTACTGGAAGATGATCGCTGCTCCGAGCTCTTCATTCCAACCACTTGAGATTGAGTTGCTAACGAGTAAGATGCAGGGAGATACGGTTCTGTCGCCAGAGGTCTTTGGGGAAGAGTACAAAGGCTTTTTTTATAATAAGACCTATAGAAGCGAGCGGTATCGTGTTCAAATAAAATACTCTAAAAGCTATGATACTGCTGTTACAATCGGTAAAATATTGGAGGGTAATGGCATCAGAGTTGTCGATATAACCAAGTCTGATAGTAGCCGGAAGCAATGCGGAATTGTGGTTGAAGATACTCATCAGGCGCAGACCGTGAGGGATCTTTCACGATTCTTTAACTGTGCGGTCCGACAGGGCTCACCAGAGCGCTCAGACATCGTGCTCGAACTCAGTAGTCTTGAGCAGAGTTGGGAACTATAATACAGTATGGAGGTTGTAGGAGTTGTCGCTATCGGCATCGTTCTCTGTTCATTTCTTCTCGCAAAGCGATCGATGAAGGACTTTCGAACCACGGGGTACGTCAAGAAGTCGGGGAGGATTGTGTTCTATAAGCACGGCACAAAGCATTACTCTTCGCTTTCATCTTCGTCCTCACGCTCGAAGTTCAGGAAGTCTTTGTCTTCATGATTGAGGCTCTCGGCGAGTCGCTCAAGTTCATTCTCTGAGGCATCGCTCATATCATCTTCCTCTTCAGCCGAGCCTTTTCCTTCTTCTTCAGATCCCATACGACCCATATTTGACTGCACATTCTTTGGGAAGGAGCTGAACTTCTGAACCTTCTTTCCTTTTTTCTCCTCACGGATGAAGACGACCACTCTCGTGATGGAGACCTCTTTGATGAAGCATGAATACTCACTTCCGGCCTTAATAAAGAGGGATAATCGTTTGGAAAGATCGTCTGGGAGCGCCCCGACGTATTCGTTTGAGGTGGTTCTAATCTCGGCCTTAACCTTTTTTGGCTTGATGACAACCTCGACGCCTACCGTAAGCTGTGCAAGAATGTTTTTTTGGCCGATGTTGAGCAGGACCGCTGTACGTGTTTTACCGGGAACCTCAAGAAAGAGATTTGGATCGAATTTATTGAGGCGTTGTGTCGCAACCTTTGAGCCACGTTTTTCCAAAATCTGAATACGTTCGAGATGCTCTTGTGCAATGGGGTTCTCGGACTGAATCTTGAGTGCTTGTTTATAATACTTTTTTGCATTGACGAAGTCGTGTGACTGAAGATATGCAAAGGCGATTCGGAGAATGCAGTTCAGATCGGTTTTTTGCTCTTTGAGCAGTTTCTTATTGATCGCGATCGCTTGTTTCCAGTCGAGGTTGATTGCGGCGTCTATTGCTTGGGATTCGAGGAGTTCGTGTTCATTCATAATGAAAATTAAGTATAGGTAATATACGAGTCAAGTCAACCCCGATTTTTGAAACGGGTCAAGTATAATAACACATAATGGCCGGACATTCAAAGTGGAAACAGATAAAACATAAAAAAGCAGCAAACGACAAAGAGCGCGGTAAGATCTTCTCAAAGCTCTCAAAACTGATCACTATTGCGGTCGTAGAGGGTGGGGGAATGACCGATCCAAACCTCAATCTGAAGCTGAGACTTGCGATCGATAAAGCGCGTGAGTCGAATATGCCAAAGGATAATATCCAGCGCGCGGTCGAGAAGGGGTCGGGGCCCGATAAGAACAACCTCAAAGAAGTGATCTATGAAGGCTTTGGGCCACAAGGAGTGGCCCTCGTAATCCATGCGACGACCGATAACTCAAACAGAACCTTTAATGAGGTGCGCTCGGTGATCGAGCGAGCCGGTGGAAAGCTTGGAACACAAGGGTCGGTTTCCTATCTCTTCCAGATCAACCACAGTCCTGAGCTTGAGTACGTGCCACTGTTTAATATGGAGATAACCGACCGTGCCGTATCGGACACGATTTTGAGCATTTTGGAGCAGCTCGAGGAGCTCGACGACGTGCAGCAGGTCTTCACCAATGCGGTATTTCCAGATTAATGTTCGTCTATGAAGCAATTCGCCAAAAAAGTAATGGCCGTTCTCAAGATGCCGTTCATCACAAAACATCTGCTTCGTGTGGAAAAAAGAGTTAGATTCGTATCTGCAAGCCTACTTCTTACCGCCTATCTACTCTTCACAACCTTCTTCTCCTTTGATTATGTGTGGATATTTATGCCGTTAGGGATTCTCCTCGCATACGGGCTTACCTATCTTGCGATTATCGAGGATATTGAGAAGGTTGAGTGGGGGACATTGTTCATTATGCCGGTTCTCTTTACGGCGATGTGCTATTCGTTCTACTTCTTATTTCCCGTCCGTTGGCTCACTCGCATACCATTTCTTTTTATCTATTCTGTTTCGATCTACGCTTTGTTTCTTGCATCAAATATATTTAATGTCGGAGTAGAGAAGAGCCTGAGGCTTTACAAGGCTGCATTCTCAGTCAATTACTTCTTTCAAACCTTCTTAATTTTCCTGGCATCGAGTATTATTTTTTCACTTCGTGAATACTTTATTGTGAATGCGTTCGGAGCGGGGATCATATCGTATCTGCTTGCGCTCCAGCTCTTCTGGACGATCAAGCTTGATCTTCAGCTATCTCGCGAGGTGCAGAACCACGCGCTATTCGTGGCTGTGCTTATGGCAGAAGCAGCTATCATTGTTTCATTTCTTCCACTCAGAGGCTCGGTGCTTGCACTTATGCTTGCGGCGACCTACTATAGCATCAGCGGTCTCACCAGTGCGCATCTGGACAACAGACTGTTTAAGGGCGTCATTCGTGAGTATGTAATCGTGCTCATCTTCGTCTGGCTGGCCGCAGGCCTAACGCTTCTTGGTTGGTAACGCTCACCAAACAGCGCATTTATCGTTATTTAGCTTCAAACTCCGCATCATAATAATAAATATATTAGCTTCGGTTAGCTTCACAAAAAAGATCGACATCCACAGTGGAGGAGAGGGTAGAGGTAAAGCTCACGGACGTGAATATATCCTATAGCAAATCTTCACGTTCGTATAATTACTATAAGACATTTAATCACAGTATACATCTGCAAAATCAAAGCTAGAAATCATTGATTGGACTGTTCTAACAATCCAGATTGCAAGTGCTACATGCTTCCGTGTGGAAATGTGGATAACTCTCTTCGAAATGTGGATAGACTATTGCAAACATTGTGTTATTAGCCTCAGATCTTACTAATTAGACCGTCACTACGCTCTAAAACGGTTGTCATATTGTTTTAATGTTGTAGATTAGGCACGAAAATAATGAAACAGAGCGTCATAACAAGCTAAATTAAGCATGACTTATTCTATCAATGTAGTAATTAGCCTCAAAAACAGCAATTTAGACTGTTATAGCAGTCTAAACAAGTGACATTCCGAAGCAGTGAAGATCATTGGAAGAGCGGAGCTCGAGAAGACCCTAAGGTGCCTTGAAGAGTGCACAAAAGAACAGAATAAATCAAATATACGGAACAAATGAAAGAAGAATAGAGTGGCCGTTCTCTCTTACCAGAATAGATCTCAAAAATGAGCCATCGACCAAAGGACGAATTTAGGGAGGAATTACCGCAGGGAAGCAGGGGCATAAGACGTCGTAAATTGTATCTTTTACGACGTAGATCGTGGCTGTCGGAGGAGGAGTGTTGAATTTTGATACTTTGCATTTATCATTTTTTATTGTTTAATTTCCGTTTTTATTCAGCGATATCTATGAATTCTTCCCTTTTCCTCCTCCTGCCGGATCTGTCTGGTTTCATCTGTGGCTAATCCCCTATTTAGACTGCTATAACAATCCAAAGCCATCTATACCCTATTTCTGTATGATTTTTTCCAGTAGAGTGGTGGGTTGAGCCGTCGTAGTAGAAGGATTCTTCGGAAAATAGACGCTATACTATCCTTATGGATATAGACGTGCGTAGTGTCGATCAAGAATCGGTCTGGGAAGCGTTCATTGCCACCCATCAAGATGCTAATTTTCTTCAGTCGTGGGGGTGGGGTGAGTTTCAGAAGCGAATTGGTAAAACGATCGAGCGGATCGGTCTCTATTCAGGAGCAGAACTGAAAGGCGTCGCGCTTGCTGTGGTTGAGCGTGCAAAGCGTGGGACATACCTTACTGTTGCAGGTGGGCCGATCCTTGACTGGAGCGATCATGATGTTGTGCAGAGCTGTTTTCAAGCCATTCGAGAGCGAGCCACACAGAATGGTGCCAGCTTTGTCCGCGTCCGACCACAACTTATTGAGAACGAAATCTCCAGATCGCTGTTTCGACGATTAGGATTTCACGATGCGCCAATGCATCTCACCGCTGATCTCACCTCTCAGCTCGACCTCAAACTCACTGAGCAGGAGCTGATGGATGGCATGCGTAAGACCACGAGGTATGAGATTCGGAAAGCAGAGAAGGCGGGAGTACGAATAACAACGTCGGTTAATGTGAATGACATCGATGAGTTTTACGATCTTCAGGTACAGACGTCACAGCGCCAGAAGTTTGTCCCGTTCTCTCGATCATTTCTGAAGGAGCAGTTCTCGGTCTTTGCCGCATCTGGAAATGCTCTCCTCTACCGCGCGTATCTTGGAGATCAGCTCCTTGCGGCGGCGTTTATTATTTTTTATCGCAACGAAGCAACTTATCACTATGGTGCGAGTACCGAGGCAGGAAGACGCACCCCTGGCGCATATCTCCTCCAGTGGGAGGCTATCAAGGAGGCAAAGCGGCGAGGCTGCAGTCGCTATAATTTTTGGGGTGTTACCAAACCAGATCAAACAAGCCATCGATTCTTTGGTGTATCGGTCTTTAAGCGCGGTTTTGGAGGTCATGATGTGGCATACGTACCTGCACAGGACCTTGTTCTCAATCCGGTCGCATACGCGCTGAATTACTCGGTTGAGTTCCTCCGAAAAAAACTTCGAAGGCTTGGTTAAGGGTGGTGATGAAAGATATGAAGCTCTACCTGTTTGAGTACGGTCTGGAGATCGTGTTCTGAAACTGCTGTAGTCGGGAGATTGACAATCTCGTTTGCGACCCGTTGTGCTATCGGGCACTCACCTTCTGGAGACTGAAGCGTGTGGTACCAGCGGCTGAGGAAGATCTGCTTCGATCGCGTGCTGCGCATCAGTGTCTCCCGCTCCTGCACAAGTACTGGATATCGACACAGCGGTTGTACAACTTCCACGCTGTGAAAAACGTCGTTATACTGCGCAACCACCTGTGTTCGTTTTGCCGACACCGACTCAAACTGCTTGAGCTGTTCGTTGAGAAGGATTGCAAATGCGTTCGGGTAAGCTGCAGCCATCTTTTCATCGAAGATTCCACGTTTCTCTCGTTCGGTGAGCTCCTTTGGAAAGAACCGGATCGAGTTGAGAATCCAATGAACACCGCGCCCAATCTTCGCGGTATTGTAGGTTGATCGAATAAAGACAGAGACCGGCTTATACAGAAGACAGCGTAGCACGAACCCGGTCTGTGGCCGAAGGAGTCGTTTTTCGATGTTCTTCAGCCGTTCCTGGAGCTTTGTATCGTTGGTTAGTAAAGCGCCTCCAAAAACCGATGAGATCGCCTTGGATCGCCCAAAGGAGAGCAGCTTCATCGATGTTGAGTCGTCTGCGGAAAACACCTCCGGATCGAATCCGTGTGCGAGATCTTCGATCACCGCAATTTTCTTCGCATGGGCAAGGGTAAGCACCTCTTCTCGATACCGAGGGGTGATGCCGAAGGTGTGCTGAAGAATGATTGCCTTCGTTTGATTGCTGAGTCGTTCTTTCACGCTTTTAAACTCTGCCGAGTAGGTCTCATCTTCTATATCGACAAAGACAGGCTTCAACCCAAGAGCTGTGATGGGAATAACTACCGCTTCACAGGTAAAGCCAAGTACAAGTACTTCGGAGCCATCTTTGAGTTGGAGCGCCTGAAGAGCTTTGTACAGTGCGCCACGCGCAGAAAGAAAGAAGTATGGCTCATGGCCGGGAAAGAATCGTTTCAGCTTGGTCTTCGCAAGTACCGAGTACTTACCTTTCATCCACCTCCACGGCTGGACCAGGATCGAAAGCGCAACCATTGCGTCATGTGCGTTTTCGTTTGGGGCTAGATCAAGCGAAATCATAGCGATTTCATTATAGCAGAATGAGTGTCTTTACCACGAGCGGGCTAAACTTCCCTTCAAGGAGAATGAGACTTGATCTTGTATGATATGGTCGGATCTTCGCCAAAATCTCGGCTTCTGAGCCGCAAACCTGTACCTGGTCAGTTGTATCATATTTCTTGAACAAAGAATCGGTAGTGAATAGCTGTATCGGTCTATTTGCAATAGTGTTTATGATCTGTTTGTAGGATGTTTCCTTCTCTTTCCCGAGCTCGATGATTCCTTTACTCACGATGATGTTTTTTCGATAGGCCATGTCTCCGATGGTCGCAATTGCGGCAAGAAACCCATGGAGTGATGAGTTCCCGGTGTCATTCAGGACGAATGACTCACCTGGCCCTTGGTGGGCGCTCAGCTTTCCGGGGATCTGCCGAAGTTTTTTGAGGGCAGCTACAACCTCAGCCCTGGTCATTCCGTGATCGAGGCAGAATGCTATGCAGGGGAGCAAATTCTCGATATTATGCACTCCTACGAGTGGCGTAACGATTCGAAAGCTGTGGTTGCGATAGGTAATTTTTGCGGTCAGGCGATCCTGCGGATCGACTCGTAGCTCCGAAGCCGAGATATCGGCCTCCTTTGTGGTTGTGGAAAACGAGGTAACCGATGCGTTCGTTCGCTTTGCGGTGTGGGCGAAGGAGTAGATGTCGCGGTTGATATATGCGGTTCCGTTCGAAGGCAGCATCTCCAGGATTTCGCCCTCTGCTTCGATCAGATTTTCGCGGGATCCATAGAGACTGAGGTGTTGATTACCAAATGCGGTAATAATTGCATGGGTGGGAGAGAATACCTGTGCAGCGGCGCGCACCTCTCCCCTCCTATACGCCCCGACTTCCCCAATGAAAAACTGTGTTTCGGCAGTAATGTTCTTCAGAATCGACTGTGCAACTCCAACATCGGTATTTTTATTCGCGTCGGTCTTCGCTACGTGATACTTCGTCGAAAGCATCTGGTAAAGGAACTCCTTCGTCGATGTCTTGCCATAACTTCCGGAGATACCTATCGTAACGATCGGTGTGTGTGAATGTAACTTTTTCATTGCTTGCTTGATGGTTCGCCTACGCATTGCATATGCAACTGGCTTCGTGAGGACTACTCCAGCCGCGACACACAACCAAGCAAGCACAGGAGAAATTAGCAGACTAACGATGACTATGCCAACGCTATACCATAGTTCCATTCGGAGCGTCAGAACAATCCAAAGCATAAAATTTGAGAGCAAAATTATAAGGAAATTGCGCAGCGTCTTTGCGGGAAGTCGAGGCCAGCGAAGATAGAGAATGGCAAGCGGTCCTTCTTCTAGGAGCGTTGATCGAAATCGATCGAACCGATATTCCTTAATCTGAAAGAGATAGCAGAGATCAATGATCTTGATGAGTGTGATGCTGATTATAAGGTAGATCATAGATATTTCTGCATTTCGTGTGCAACCGATTCAGGATCGCGTAATGGTAACCCATGTCGTGCGTTTGGAATGATAGCAAGCGTAGATTGTTTGATGGTTTGGTGGAGTTCGTTCGCCCAAGCAACAGGAGTAACGGTGTCCCCTGCTCCCCAGATAATGTGAGTAGGGACCGAGATCTGTGGAGCGTATTCTGAGACATCCTGCTGCATGATTTTTTTGAAGTTCGTCTCAAGATGGGGTTGTTTTGCGATGTCTGAGTTTGGGAAGAAGATCCGATAGAGCCAGATTCGCAGATGTTTCTGTCGAAACAGTACACCCTTCAGAAAAAGCGGTATCTGCACGGTCTTGTTCGGTCGTTTGAGGGCGCTGTTGCACAAAAATAAGTGCTGTATGAGTTTCGGTCTGCGTGTAGCGAGTACAATGCCGAGGCTACCTCCAAATGAATGTCCGAAGTACGAAGTTTTTTTAATCTTCAGTTCGTCCATGAGACCAGACAGTACCTGCACATACTCCTCTACCCCCCAGTCAGGTTCAGGATTCTCACTCGATCCAAATCCAGGAAGGTCGACCAGAATCACGCGATGCGTGAGCGCGAGAAGATTGCCAAGCCCGCGAAGACTCTCGATCGAGCCTCCCCAGCCATGGACGAGCAGGATCGGGCTACCGGCTCCAAGAATATCGTAGTGAAGCTGTTTACCGTGAATACGGGCGAACATAGGTATATTATATCCTACTCACGGCTACCGCTTATGGGGAGTTCGTCGACCTGATGATCGTGATTACTTTGCGGTCAGGGCTGCGGTGAGTGCGTTTTTGAACTCGGCAAGCGTGCTGTACTCGAGTTTTTTACCGTTGAGGTAGAAGGTCGGCGTTGCGTTTACCTTGACCTGATTGCCAAGAATGAGATCTCCGTCGACTCGTTTCTGCACCTCGGTGCTTTTCACATCGCTGCGATACTGTGCGAGATCGAGCTTCAGTTCCTTTGCGTACGACTCGAAGATGGGGGTTGGATTCGACTCATTTTCCCAGATACGCTGATTGTCGAAGAGGAGATTCCCCATCTCAAAAAACTTGCCTTGCTTCCCCGCCGCCTCTGCTGCATATGCTGACGCTCGAGCATTTTTATGAATGTTCTCGAGGGGGAAATGCTTGTAAACAAAGGCAATATTCGAAGCCACCTTGGCATCTGCGGACCCTGACGCTTCGTAGGTTTTGAGGAGCTGATGGAAATTGCCGCAGGCTGGGCACTGGAAGTCCGAGAACTCAACTAACACATTCTTTTTCCCTATCCCCCACTTTACATGATCGGAGGGGAGGACTTTTTGCAGTTGTGTATAAGTCTGTGTATCGGTCGCCCCACTGGGGTTTGAGGCAACATATACGATGAGGAGGAATGCAAAGATGATAACGACCGAAACCGTTGTGAGAAAGACATTATTTTTCGACATAGAGTTACATGATACAATTAGCCAAAACCATTTGCAATCGCCTATGTCCCCTACAATTTACCAAGCTACTGTCATAACAATTACATCCGACCAGAAGATCACGATTCGGTTCGAAGAGGGACCACTTGCCGGAAAGACACGGACCTTCGACGGAACCCAGTTTTTCCGGTATTCGAAGATTGCGGTTGAAGAGGGAGATACCGTGATCGCATCATACATTAAGGACCCGCGCATCGGAGAAACCATCTTCATCGCCGACTACTACCGAAACGACGCATTGTTACTTCTGACGGTTCTGTTCACCCTCATCGTCCTTTGGATTGGACGTATGCGAGGGCTCCTTTCGATGATCGGTATGGTGCTGTCATTCTTTGTGCTTACCAAAGGGCTTCTTCCGCTCATTCTCCAAGGTCATCAACCGGTCTTGGTAATGCTGGGTGGGTCTCTCGTTATGATACCGCTGACATTCTATGTCTCGCACGGATTTCAGAAAAAAACAACGATCGCGGTTATCAGCACCTTCATCGCGCTCGGTATTACCGGGCTGCTCTCCACGCTCTTTGTGCAGCTGGCACGACTCACCGGTTACGCCGCTGAGGAGTCGCTCTTTCTCCAGATGCAGGGAATCTCTGCGAGTGTGCAAAGTATTTTGCTCGCAGGATTCATACTCGGCGCGATGGGTGTGCTCGATGATGTCACCATCTCGCAGGTTTCAATTGTAGAGTCGCTCCAGTCTGCGAAACGAAGTTTGAGCGCTCGAGAGCTGTACCATCGAGCGATGGTTGTTGGTCGAGATCACATTTCTTCGCTGGTTAACACGCTATTCTTGGTCTACGCGGGCGCATCCCTTCCCTTGTTTCTCCTGTTCTATTCGCAGAATATTCGTACCGGCATGGTATTTAACCAAGAGGTTGTCGCGACAGAGATCGTACGTACACTCGTAAGCTCGATTGGCATTATCCTCGCGGTGCCTCTTTCCACCCTCCTTGCTGCACGGGCATTTGCACAGAAATAAGAACTACTCCAAAAGCAGTAGCGACATCATGACGCCGATTCCGAAGACCATTGTTGCAAACTGAATGATACTTCTTCGAACGTGGGTCTCTTTGTGCATCTCTGGGATAAGATCGGACGCTGCGATATAGATGAGATTGCCGGCCGCAAATGCGCTGAGCATCGTTACCGATCCCTGTACGTTTCCGCTGAGAACCAATGCAATGATGGTGCCTGCAACTGCGGTGAGTGCCGTAAGGAAATTGAACCATAACGCTCGGGCTTTTGTATATCCGCCGTGCATCAATACACCAAAATTACCGATTTCCTGTGGAATCTCATGGAGGACGACCGCGATTGTTGTGGCGATCCCGGCAGGAAGGCTGATCATATAACTCGCTCCAATTACCAGACCATCGATGAAGTTATGGACGCTGTCACCAAGCAGTGTCATTGCGGTAACCGGATGATGCTGTTGTTTCGTTGGGTGCGCATGATGATGTTTCCAGTGGATCACTTTTTCGATAACAAAGGTAACGAGAATACCGGCGAGCACCTGCAGGGAAACCTGGAGCGTAAGACCGGTCTCTTCCACTACCTCCGGTAGGAGGTGAATAAGTACATCGCCAAGTAAAGCACCTGCTGAAAAACTGATGAAGTACGCAAGAAAGCTTTGTAGCCGTTTCTGTCCAATGGGGAGTGTAACTGCACCGATCAAAGAAATTAAACTCACTCCTACCACGCTCACGATCGCATAGAGGTATGTCATAGGAATATTATTTACTACATCGACCACAGACGCCAATAAATTCTAACCGGTGGTCATCAATCTGAAATGGTGCGACCGATGCCGCTTTCTTCAGCAATCCTTCGTCGCAAACCTGAATGTCGCGAATCGTACCGCATCGTTTACAGATGAGGTGATGGTGGTGTGACTGGTCTGATCGTTCATAGCGCGCGATACCATCTCCAGTATGAACCTCCTGAATCATCCCAAGTTCGTTGAGTACGTCGAGCGATCGGTATACCGAAGAAAGATTGATCTGGTGGTCGGTTTGCCGCAGTTCGTGATGAATCTCGGCAACGGTTCTTGGACGTGCCTGAACAGCGGAAAGAACTGCTGTGCGCGACCGGGTCGATCGGTATCCACGAGAGCGTAGATTCTGATTAAGATTCATGCAGTGATTATTGCAAACGATTTGCAATATGTCAAGTACTGTTTGGGTATTGAATCGTCTCCTCCTTTTTGAGTATACTGACAGTTCTATGACAGATTTACAATCTCAACTCAACCTCGAGCAGATGATCAAGAATCATCTTGCAGACATTGCCCGTATTCGTGAAAAGCTCCGCAGTCAGAAGGAGATGTTTAAGCAGTCGTTCGAACAGGATAAGGAATACAATGACGCCGACGTCGAGCATAAGACCCTAACGCGCAAACGAACCGAAGCCAAGCAACGCATCGTAAAAACCGATGCGGTATCTGCTGTTCAGTCCACGATTAAACAGCTGCAGGAAGAGCTCAAGGACGCACAACAGGCAGTCTCGGACTACCTCAATCAGTATGTCATGCAGACACAGGCAACTGAGTTCACCGGGCCCGATGGTGAGCCAATGCAGATTGTACGCTCAGCAAAACTGGTAAAACGGAAATAACGCGGTACAATAGGCGGTATGCCAATGCAAGAAACAGACCTACGACCACGGGTATACCTCGTCGAAGGTGATGATGGTGCCCGAGGACCCCTTGCAGAACAACTGAGAGCAAACGGGTTGAATGTTGGACTCGTTGCGATGTCGCTTGCACATGTTGTTCAGCAACTTGAAGCCGGATGGGTGCATGAGTTTCGTCCTCAGGTTGCGGTTGTCGGTGAAGCATTTGTCGACGGTCGAGGCGATCGGGTTCAACCGCTCTTTCGAAGATCGGGTCTCGTAATTCCCTCGGTTGCGTATACAACTAATCCGGTCTTTTGGCGCGATACCTTTGCATTCTGTCTCACCCCCGATGTACAGTTGCTTTCGCAGAAAATACACGGTGTTCTCAAAGACTCCATACCACCGGCTCCGGCGGTGAATCGCAGATAATTATTTTGAGGAAGTGCTGTCTGGGGTTGATTCGGTAGTATCGATCACTGGATTATCCTGAAACTCCGGCGCTCCCCGCTTTGGATCGTTCCAGTCATAGGGTGGTTCTTTTTCCGGTTCCACAACTCGTACCGAGCTCGGCGCGCTTGTCCCTTTCTGAACTCGCATATCGTGCTTGTACTGATACTCCGGTCTGCGAACGAGCGGTAGATCTTCCCGTGGTCCGAGTATCCGGTCGGCTATCGAACGACCAATCCCTCCAATCCAGTTCAGTGCACGCATAACTCGAATGGTGGATGAAGGAACATCGGAACCAAACCGAAGTGGATCATCCTCGGATAGGTCATGGTTTTCTACTCCTGCAGGCTCAATATGTTGAGGTTCAGGTGAAGTTTCTATAGCTTGATTCGTAGGTACATCCTTCTGGGGTAATAGATCGCTTGATTGAGCGGGTTCAGCCGGTTCAGTAAGTTTATTAACTAATATATCGAACCTTCGTGCACCGCGTTCAAAATATATCCATGCCTGTTCAGCTCGAGTGAGACCATGTGGATCATTCCGCCTTCTGAGCCCCCCATCGGGGGTATGAAAAATAGGATTGGGCCCGAGTTTTGACTCGGTCTGAGGTGGTCGTGGTCCTTCTCCTTCCGGCATAGATGTTAGGCTGCGGTTCCTCCTCCACTATCATCCGGAGGCGTTGGTTTTCTTCCTTTTTTTGGATCGTTATCGACCACGAGTCGTAAACCCGGCTGGGCTTGTGCGCCTTCTCTTCCCTGCTCACCGAGTTGTCTTGCTTCTACTACTTCCTGGTATGTCCCAGCACCTGCGAGCTCGGTTACCGGTGTTGTTGTAACAGCGATGTCATGGTCATCGTCCCAACGATACGGTTTTTCAGGAACATCAACAAATGGAGCGTCGGTCCCGGGATGAGTTCTTCCTGCAATCTCTTCGATTCTTGCGTTCTCTCGTGCATTTGGATCATCGGCCAATACCTCTCCTAAGGTTGAAGGATGTCTCCCCTTTGCCATCTGTCGTTCATGTGCATCATCTGGAGATAAGGTGTTGGGGTCATCGATGGGACCGTGGAGGTCAACAACTTCACCTGCACGACGAATATCCGACGGTCTAACAAACTCACCCGCAGGATGTCCCGATGGTTTTGTCGGTTCTCTCCATGCGGTAAGCCAAGTGGCAAATTTTCCGAGGGGTGTGTGTTGTATGCGGTCGCCAGCAGCATGATATTTCTCAGTAAAAGCGTGTTTTAATCGCGTCATCCGCGTTGGAGGCCTATTGGGGTCGTCGATGCGAACAAGTCTTCCGTCGCCTTTTCGATACGGTGATGCATAATCTTCAGGACCGATCGAGGGTTTGGGAAACCCTTCCCGCTTTATCAAGGTACCATCCGCGTCTCTTCCGGGTTTTATGATCGGTGGTCGTGGTCTTTCTCCTCCTTCTGACATAGAAAAATCATACAGAGTTTTCACACAATTTCCACCGGAACCGTGGAGGGGTCTTACATGCTACGACTATCGTACGCCCAATGAAGGATTGCCTGGCGTTGGACCGGCCGGCAGTTATGATCGCCTTTTTTGCAGTGTTTGGTCAGCTGCGCAATGTGACGCTTGATTGCCTTCCATCGCCGAATCTGTCGATCATCATCTCGGGAGCGTCTCCCCATGTAGTATCTGCAATACCACTGAAACCAACCGCGCGGATCATCGGGATGAATCCAGTTTTTCTTCTGCCAGACCTCGAGTGGTTGACTCGCGTTCACGCCAAAGCAGTTGATAGCAGGGTCGGGTTCTTTTGATTCTGGTTTCTGAAACTTCGCCTTCGTGAACCAGTCGTGGGGGAACTCGTGTACACAGTCGCGCATATATACACCCCCAAATACGCCGAGTGCGAGCATCTGTGGAGGGGTGAGCTCTGGTCTGAAGTCTGGGTCGAAGTTCTTCCCAACCGGTTCGGTACGATAATACTCGTAGTCATCCTGCATCTTATCATGCACCACCACCTTTATCGGCGTACTCATAGACTGTGTAATAGTATAGTATACGAGCGATATAACTCCAGTTGCATCAGATCTCCCATTCCCCTACTATGATCTCGATTACCATTTTTTACATTTCACTATGACCATTAACTATATGGCGGTGTTTTTGGCTACGGCCGCGCAGTTTATTGCAGGTTTTGTGTGGTACGGTCCCCTCTTTGGCCAGCTCTGGGGTAAGATTCATGGGTTTGATAAGCTCTCGAAGGCGGTTCAGCAGAAAATGATGAAGCAGATGGGTCCGTACTATGCGGCTCAGCTTGGAGTCACGGTTGTTACATCATGGGTGCTTGCACTCTTTCTCACCTATCAGTCCAGCTGGAATCCATATGCAATGGCAGCATTCTTCTGGCTCGGCTTTACGGCACCGGCTCAGGTGAGTGCGGTGATCTTCGGTGGCACCGACAAGAAATGGATGATGAAAAAGATTGCGGTACAGATCGGAGGATCACTCCTCTGTCTCGAGCTTGCCGCCGCGGTGATCTCAATGATGCGATAAAGCTTTGGGACTATGGTGTTGTTGGTAAAAACAACGCGCTACTAATAGTGTGGTGATGGGTTCTGAAGTCTACACCAATCCACAAAATATTAGCAGACTCACGTTTTATCTGCTAACGCTATGGGAGGATAGCTTTGGAGCGTCAAATCAACCCAAAACTACTTCTTTAGAACCTTACGAGGCTTTGCGCCATCGGCTTTACTCACATATCCTTCCCGTTCAAGGAGATCGAGCATGCGACCAGCTCGAGCGTACCCGATCGAAAACTTTCGCTGAAGTAGAGATGCGGAAATATACTGAAGCTCAGGTAGAGTCGCGATAATGTTCTCAAGTAACGCATCCGATGTTGGTTGGGTTTTTGTGTTTGATACGAGTTTTGGTGAATCCTCGGTGAACTGCTCGAGAAGTGATTCCAGAAGCTGCAAACGCTCCTTCAGGTATGAGATCTCGGTGTGAATTGAACCTAACAATACAGTAAGTTGTTTCTCGGTAAAGTTTTTCATCTCTCCCCTACTCTACCAAAAAAATCAGGGAGTAGTCAAGAGCGTCGAGAGTTATTGATGTAGAGCCTATAGTAGAGTATAATGGTGATCTCATGACGCATAGTGAGATACCACAACCAGTTGTTTCCAGTGAACCAGATAAACGAAGAGGCTTTCGTGTCGTTGCGAAGAGTGGCAGCGAACTTCATCATTGGATAGAGTTTAATCGCAATGCGCTTCAAAATGACTTTGTCGAAACTGGATCGCAGTCCCCAACGGTCGTTCTCGGCCAGATGGCGTTCAATAATGGAGGGACGATACGTTCTATCGATACGGGAATGATCTTTAAGAGCGACGAAGAGATGTCTGATCTATCGAGTACAGTCTATTTCGGTGGTCCCACCGGAAGCCGAGTCATAAGCTTATTCGAAAATGTTGGGCTGATCCCCACAACGCCGAAGCCATATGAACCGGAAGAGAAAATCGACATTCCTGCTCTCAACGCATATCTCACGCGTAACCTTGACAATACACCGGTTCAGGTGAATTTCGACATCGATGAAGGAGTTATCTCGCTTTCAACCGGAGACGAGAACTCTCCTCGTAAGATCAATATCCGTAAAGTTCCCGACACATCGACTCAGGCTCTGTATATAGAGACCGATATTCCCAATACGATCGATGTAGCTGGGTTCGAGGAACGCTATCAGGAGTATGCACGACTGCTTGAAGAAGTGGTAACGGCGATCTATCAGTCAGATCAACAAGATGTGCCTGAAAAAGTATATGAACTCACTGCTCCGCGAGGGCTTGCCGCCAATCTCGCAAAACAACAACGAAGAATTGATGTGATGCGACGCAATATGGCGAACCAGGGATTGATTGAGGATGACGGAATCGTGCAAGAAATCATGAGTAGAGTACGTCTCGATACGCGACCGGATGTGACATTCGACGATGTTGCTGGTCTCGAATTTGCAAAGGAAGAGCTCCAGACCGTGAAAGCAGCGCTTGAAGACCCACAGAGTTTTCTCGATGAAGGTGTGACTCCGCCAAGAGGCATTCTTCTCTATGGCCCTCCTGGAACCGGAAAGACACTTCTTGCAAAAGCACTCGCTCATGAGACCAATGCGGTTCTCTACAATGTAAATGTAAGCGATGTCGTCCACCATCTGTATGGTAAAACCGAACGTCTCTTTCAGGCGGTTTTTGACGCCGCTCGAGCGGAGCAAAAACCGGTCATTATTTTTATCGATGAGCTCGATGCTCTTGCGGCTAACCGCGACCGCTCAACCGAAGTAACGAGTCGAATCGTCAGCGTGCTTCTCACTAATCTCGATGGGCTCGAAGATCGACAAGGCAACATTGTGGTGATCGGTGCTACAAATCGACGTGAGGTTATTGATCCGGCGCTTCTTCGCCCGGGGCGATTTACCTTCGAGATACCGACGACAAATCCAGACGATGTAGCACGCAGGCAGGTATACGAGATACACATGCGAAAAGCGGTAGAGCTATCTCAGGGAAAGGAGCTTTTTGATCCGACGTTCGATATCGAAGCAGTGGTTCGTGCTACACCGAAGACCTTTAGTCCTGATGATATCCGAGAGATTGTCAGGCGGACGCTCGCTGAGCGAGTGAAAACGAAGCACAAAGGACAACAGCCACATCCAACTACCACCGAACAAGTGCTTGCAATTATCCGATCCTATCAGACAGTCAAGTCAGATAAAGAACACACCGGTCAGTATCTATAATATACTGCCGAGGCGCTGAACTACCTCCAACGCTTCCCCACCTCTCCCCTCTTCCACCTTCCTTTTTGCCCGCCTGCTTGGGCTTCGCCCCCAAAACTTTTCGGAGGGACGGCGGGACTATGAAACTAAACTCTTTTCCAAAATTTCAAAATGCTTCGGGTCTGATTCTTTCACAATGTTCAATAAAATCTTGATTGCGTCTTTGCTCTCGCTTTTATCTTTATGCTCGATTGTGCTTGTCGGGTCGGAATTGTGAGAAAATTCATTGACCAGCTTGTACGCTTTGCCAGCGTCCACAGTGCAAATTTCCTCATCTGGATCATTGATGCTTTTGACCAAAACTTCCATTTTGGATTTTTGATCACCTGTTGTAGGTATCTTGAAATCAGCAAAAATATCAAAAAATCTTCTCGCCATATTTCCAATCGTATAAAAATCCTCATATTCCATATCTTGTTTTTCTGAAAATTCTTTGAGTTTGGCAAACAAAAAGTGATATTCGGATTTATAGTTTCGCAATGTCTTATCAAGCGCAACAATTTTAGCTTTTCTCACATCTGATTCAGTAAAATTTTCCACCATGAAAAACTCACATGGGATCGGCTTTTCTGTCTTACTTTCTGATTTTAGTTTCTCGTTATCTTTTTTCGTTGAATTGTTTTTATTGATAAACCATTCTTTAACTAAATTGAAAAGCTGGAAATTATGAGTGGAAATAAAAAGTTGTCCGACTTCTTTGAAATGTGTGTTTATCATTGAAAAACAGTGATAAATGAAGTTTGAATCAAAGCTAGAAATCGGGTCGTCAATAAAAATAATTCCTTTTGATTTATCAAAATCGCCTTCGCCGACTTTAACGACAAAATATGAAAAAGCGATTGCGGTTTTTTCACCCTCGCTCAAATTTTTTGCTGGCTTTCCGTCTCTATTTATTGCGTATCCCTTATTATCGCCGTCCAATGCAAGCTCTATTTCGTTTCTACCAAAAAATTCTTCCAGATGTTTATTGATCGCTATGATAGCTTTACCGATATTTGAAGTCTGCTTTTCAAGCTCTGCAATATCGGAATGATTTTTATTGATTGCGTCTTGGGCTTCTTTTTCGTTTTTCAACGCTTCTTCTAAATCTGTTCCCATTTTCTTATAGTCCTGACCTGCCAAAGCAGTAGCGATTGAGTTCAGTTCAAGTTTCTCGCGGGAGCTCGAAACTTCGTTTGCGTGATTTTTTGCTTTTTCATTATGCTCATTGATAATTTTGTTTAATTCCAAAACTACACCATTGTAAGAAGTCAAAAAGTCTTCTGGCTTTGCTGGGCTTGAAATATTGGCAAGCGGATTGTCGTACTTCTCTTGAAGTGGTTTTGTCGCTTCGTCAATCCATGCGTTTATTTTTTTGATAGCTTCGTTAAGTTCCTTTGCTTTGCTCGTATATTTGTCTTTCAGATCAGGATACAAATCATCATTTTTTGTCGCAATCTCTATCCGTTTTATTTTCTGAATTTCACTTTTCAGACTTGCAATTGCGCTTTGTAAATCTTCGTAGTCCTTGCTGAAATGTTTTGAAAGTATAGTTAAAAAAGCTTTTTCTAGTGGTTTCTGGCAAAATAAACATTTTTCTTTTTCTTCTTTTGTTTTGTGTAAATCAAAACCTTGCTTTACCCAATTATTCAAAATTTGATCGTCTTTTAGTCTATCAAGCGTTTCCGACACAACTTTCTTACCAAGCAAAGCCTCAATTTTTTCGAATATCTTTTGAAAACTATCAACAATTTCACCATTTAATGAAAAAGAAAAACTATATTCTAAAAACTCGGCTTGCGATTTGCCCGCTTCGCTTTTGCTTATTGCTTCATATTTTTTCTTGTCTTCGTCAGACAAAGCTTTGGCTGCAAAATTATCAACGCCAATAGTATTGATTTTGTTTACTGCATTTGTCCTGTTATAAGATTTGTCAAAAAGAATGTTCGCGATTTCTCGCCCCAAACCAGTTAGAAACGTATTTTTTGTTTCGTCTATTGCCGACTTGTCTTTTTTTGCCTGCTCGTATGTTTTTTCTAGATTAATTTTATCTTGTTTCAGCTGTTCAAGTCGTTTCTTGCTTTCAATGTCTTCCTCGCTCACATAAATAATCGGGTTGCATGAATCTGAAGGATCAAAAGAAA
>CAYOIN010000007.1:0-42407 GCA_964404095.1 uncultured Gammaproteobacteria bacterium
TCTGTGCACCTACCCCGAATCGAACGGGGATCTTAGGCTCCGCAAGCCCATGCTCTATCCGATTAAGCTATAGGTGCTCGCCTATATTATACAGTAGCATCGGGGTATAATACCCATCATGGAGCCTCTCGCCTACCGAATCCGACCGCAGAATCTCAGTGAATATATCGGTCAGGAACATCTCGTCGGGAAAAAAACAAAGACTACATCTGCTGGTCCGTTGAGGGTTGCAATCGAACAGAAGCATCTCTTCTCGTTTATTCTCTGGGGGCCACCCGGCGTCGGCAAAACAACGCTCGCGCAGATCTACGCAAAGGCACTTGGGGCCAATTTTTACATCCTCTCTGCAGTGTCTGCTGGGAAGGATGATATTAAGAAAATCGTCGAGGAAACCGGCTCACTTCTTGGACCAAAGATACTGTTTTTGGATGAGATTCATCGATTCAATAAGGCCCAACAGGACTATCTTCTCCCCTATGTAGAGTCCGGACTCCTAACCTTAATCGGTGCTACAACCGAAAATCCAAGTTTTGAGGTAATACCAGCGCTTCTCTCCCGTTGTCGTGTATTTGTGCTGGAAGATCTCAACGAAAAAGATCTCAAAACGATTCTGAAACGAACCAAAATCCCGATGAATACCGCGGCTGTTGACTGGCTCATCTCGATGAGTGGTGGTGATGCTCGACAGATGCTTGCGATGGTTGAAAATACCCGATCACTGTATCAGACAATCACCGTCGACCACCTCACCCAGACCCTCCAGTCGAAATTCCTCCGATACGACCGAGCCGGAGAGGAACATTACAACACCATCTCTGCATTCATAAAGTCAATGCGCGCATCGCAGCCCGATGCTGCGCTCTACTACATGTCCCGTATGATTGCCTCCGGTGAAGACCCGGTATTCATAGCCCGCCGTATGGTGATATTCGCAAGTGAAGACATTGGTAATGCGCAACCAACCGCACTCGTGGTCGCGAATGCGGTGTTTGATGCGGTCACGAAGATTGGGCTTCCGGAATGTGGAATCAATCTCGCCCAGGGAGTAATATATCTTTGCAAAGCCCCAAAGGACCGCACTGTCTACGACTCGTATATGGGGGCGCTCAAAGATGCAAAGGATCTCGGCAATCTTCCCGTTCCCCTCCACCTGCGGAATGCCCCGACGAAGCTCATGAAGAAGCTGGGGTACGGAAAAGGCTATGAAATGTACGACGCAAACGACTATCTCCCAACCAAGCTCAAAGGGAAGAAGTATATTAAATAGAGCTCATTCACCTTCGTATTTCTTGAAGTTTTTTCTGCACTGTCTCGTCGTCGTAGGGATCGGATAAACGCATCAGTACCCGATGATTATTCACCTCAACCTGACCCCAGTTAACTGAGTTTGCGAAGTACGCCTCTGGTTCACGAGATGCAGCCTGCACTACCGCGCCACGAAGCCGAGCTCTTCCTTGCGGTGGCTCAGTAAGAGCCTTTTTTACATCACTTTCATCTGGTGAGTGAGAGGAGAACAGTCTTCCTTCGGCCCTCAATCGTCTCCCCGCGCCGTTCGGAATGAGATCGTACCCTACTTCATACTTCTTCCTGTCGCGGAATGAATGCGATCGGGAGCGGGCTAGCCCTCGTTCTACCACCTTTCGCCGTGCAAACCAGTCTATCTGACTGAGAGAATCATCTTCCTCTTCAGTAGCTACATACCGTCTGAGAGAGTCAAGTATCGTTCCCCACTCCTGCAATACCATTCGCTCTTCTTCTGGAATGTCGACGACTTCAGCCATGGCAGCGCACCGACCGTAGAAATACTCCTGAACATCTATTGCGGATCGGTACTCACCATTATTTACCTTGAACACCTTTTTCATCCCCGATACCCCGCTCGCAACCTCTCCCGCCGCCTCGACGGGTCGATCGAGTAACAACATGTCATTGGTTACCCATCCTTGCTCAAGAAGTCGGAGCACGAGGGAAGTTGTACCAAACTTCATCCGTATCGCCCAAGGAGAGAGATTTCCATCACCACAGGTAATATGTAGTCGTTTATCGGCTCCAGTGCCATCGTGAGGCTCGTTTCTCATATTTACAAGTGGTCTTAATCGAGTAGTTTCTGTGGAGGAGAGCGTCTTAATATGTGTCATCTTCTGTCCAATGTGGTACTCTGTACGGTCGTCGTAGTATCCCGCTCCGGTATAGATCGTCCGAGTTGCGAGGTGCGTTGCAAGAAATTGAATCTTTTTAAAACGTTCAATATCTCGTGAATCCCATAGATTCACCGGAGTTGAGTAATTTTCATGAAAGCCATACGAATAAGTACCAAAGGTATCGATCGCGCGCTTAAGAAGCACACCAACTTCCTCGACATCTCCAACGGCATGGTGCGCAAGGTACTCTCCCGCCAGTTCATGGAGCACGAGATCGCTGAGCGTCATACACTCGGGCGTCGCGTACTCGACCAGGTCGAGATCTTTATAGAGTCTGCCTCCATTGCCTAAAAATTCTCCGACATGGGGAACCCATGGGGGTATTGAGAGTCGAGCGGTGGTGAGAGCTGAAGATCTTGAGTCGATGCCGTGTTGTGTAAAGCTGTACTCAACCTCACTTCCATACACTCGTTGAACTGGTTGGATTTCCTTTGTCACAAGGCTCCAATTATACACCTTCCGAGTCTAGTGCATTAGTCCATATGGAAGGAATACTCAATAAGCTCCTTACAGAGTTCTTCAAGCGGGCGGAATGATCCATCAGGGGTAAATGAGTTTACAACCTTCGGTGTGAGTCGGGCAAGCACGTTTCGCTTGTAGATATCGATCATTTGTTGATAAAACTGCTCATCGGTTACATCTCCACGCTTCAAAAAAGACCTGAATGCAGCGATTCTGTCACCGTCAAACCATACAAGCAAAAAGCCCCGTTTTCTCATGGTGAGAATGTGTCGAATGTGCTTGGTCGGAACAAAACCCCAGGTTATCACAACCTTAGGTTGTTTTTTGGCATGCGTTAAGAACGAGCGCTTGTCCTTTGTATACAATGAAAATGTGGTCTCATTCTCAAAATCGTAATGAGCAAACCCAAAGTGCTTACTGAGATAGTTACCTGTTGTGGTTTTTCCGGTTCCGGGTATACCCGCAATGATGATGTGATTTTTCATTTCTCTTTGTTACCAACTCCCGCCTCCACCACCGCCACCTCCGCCACCGGAGAACCCACCCGAAAAACCGGAGCCACTCGATGAGTGCGGTGGTTGTGCGGCGACCGAAACTGCGCGAAGCGACGAATCAAGATGAGAGATAAATAATGCGCTGTTAAATGCTGTACGGCTCGTACTCGAGTACCAGCTTGGTTGCTTGAGAGCGATGTCCTTGAATCGCTCTGCCCAGATCTTTTCTACCCCAAATGCTACCGCAAACGGCAATAACCGCTCGAACATCATCTGTTTACTCGCCTGAAAGCTCAGCTGTCGCTCTTGCGTTCCAAGAAAGTTCTTCAGTGATCGTGCAATCGCCGCTGCATTTGCCCCCGTCTGTGTCTTTCGCGTCATATGAATTCCGAAGAGAACGCAGACAAGCGCGAGCTGCATGTTGAAGGTCATAAATCCGAGAACCGCCATAACAATATAGAAGGTACGGATACTATTTGGATTTTTTGCAAAAAATCCATCCTCGACCATTCGGGAATAGACCGCCGACTGCGTTGACTGAATCACCGAGTACAGCTTTGCATTCTTGACCTGCACCTCATTCTCAGCCTCAAATAGCTTCTTCAGGAGTTCCTGTTCAAATGGCTGCAATCTATCGGACTTTGATGATGTGGTGGTCTGCAACAGATAGAAATCATTCTTTGCGCGTTCCTCGATCTTCATATACCCACGTCGTGCCAGATCGACAAAGAGCGCGCTGACATCGCGACTGTCGACTCGCTCATCAACGAGTGATCCAGTCTCAATCGGAGTTAGCACTCTCCCCTGTCCGGTCTTTGGTGGATCAAACCAGGCTCTGACCTCACCTTCGAACGGCTTTGGATCTCTTCCATATCGGAACCACTTGACGATAATCCATATTGGATAGACGATATACCAGAGCATCGCAAGAAG
Organism: uncultured Gammaproteobacteria bacterium; assembly: GCA_964404095.1. Lineage (GTDB taxonomy): Bacteria > Patescibacteriota > Microgenomatia > UBA1406 > GWC2-37-13 > CAZLQR01. Next base: position 4,091 of record CAYOIN010000007.1, read on the forward strand.
CATGAGCCCAACAAGGAGAAGCTGTCCATACCAGCGGTCGAAAAAAGAGACGTACTTCTCTGCCTCGAGTCGCGCAACCGTCCCGATTGGAAATCCTATGACAACACTCATCCCTTCTTTCGACAGTAATGGCTGTGTAGTTGTGAATTTCATTTCACCCGATCGACCTGGGAATGAACAGTTGCTCTGACTCGACCCCAACACTCCGGTGTAACATGCGAGCTTGAGTTGATTGCCAGGAACCGATTCCGGCAGAATGATCGTCGTGGATGCAACGTCTATTGGCACGTCCCATTGATCTCCGGTTGCATTCCAGTATAACTCTGTATGATCGTTGAAGTAGGTCAGCGCTCCCCGCACCTCGTATGTAAGAATATAGGTATGGAGGCCCGTTATCGTAGTATTTGGGTCACCGATTTTAATTCGAAGGTGGTCTGCGGAATGAAGCGTAGTAAATCGATAAGCACTGCCTTGCTCATCCCGAACTCCAAGGACCTGATATCTGAGAAGATAGCGATTACTGTTTTCGCGATAGACGATCTCTGGAATATCCCGATAGATCCCGTGCCGAAACGCGGTCCCAAAGTCGTACCGAATCGTCTCCGTAATCTGTATCGATCCGTCTTTCTGCACCGCGATCATCGTCTGAAAGTCACGAATTCGCTCTTCGGCATGTACCGAAATGACCGATACGAAGACGAGCGCAATCAAGGTAAAAAATCGGAGAAATGATCGCATGTTACAATACTAGCATAATGAAGTACGACAAGGCTCCCGATGTAAAGAAGCGGATCGACTCACTCATAGAAGCGCTCGAGTTTACCCATATCAAACCGGACTACATCCACTGTATTCGTAGCTACGATGCGCAGACGCGAGCGTATGCGCGAATCTGGGGTATGGCAAAAATATTTAAGGAGGTTGTCGGGATTGAGCCGCATTACATAATCGAGGTAAATGCACGGAAGTTTGATCGTCTTTCGGATCGAGATCAGATCAAGACCCTTGTACATGAGCTGATGCATATCCCGAAGACCTTCTCCGGCGCTCTCCTCTCTCACAAAGGCCCCCATCATCGCATCAACGACCGAGAGGTCGAGCGTATACTTCGGGCTAAAAAATTCTTCTAATGCGGTTTGTGACGATTAGGTCGGAGCGAACTCGCATGCCTCCTGTTAATAATATCAACTGCGATGCGGTGGCGGAGGAGGTGGGATTCGAACCCACGCGAGCTTTTTAGAGCTCAAGGGTTTAGCAAACCCTCGCAATGGACCGGGCTATGCGACTCCTCCAATTCGTGCTTCGCAGGGTGCCGCAGAGAGGAGTTGAACCTCTATTTCCGGTAAAGGAAACACGCTCCTGAAGCGTGCGCGTCTGCCAGTTTCGCCACTGCGGCATGCCGTAATCTGTATTATATCCTAAAAACTCTCCGTCGAACCTGCTTCTGATAGTCTCGTGGGTGAAACCATAGCTGGTTCTGCTCAATACGTTCGTCCCCTTTCGGCTTCTTCATATACATGAGCTGCAGTCGCCTCCAGATATGCTCGGTCAAGCCGTCAAGGAGAGATGAAGTTTTTTTCCGCACAATCCTCCACCGAACCGGCACCATTTGCGCCTTGTGTGGAAGATACGAGTCCACGTGCACATTAGGAAAAAACTTGGTAACCCACCGGTTTTGTTGCAAAAATCGTCTGTAGGTATGATTTACATCAATAATTGGCACGGTCTGCAATACTTCATGACCCATATACTCCGACCGACGTTCCTCTGGAATAGTAAGTCCATTCTCCGAGAAAAACAGATTAAGACATACGCGATCTTTCGCTTTCAGCGCATCTCGACCTCGCTTCATCCCGAAGCTGAGCGCAAGCAGATTTGCTACTGCGCGAGCTGTCCAGATTCGATTCTTCGCTGTGATGATGAATAGATCAACGTCGTCTGCTTCTGAGGCATGGAGAAGTGCCGTAGAACCGGATAGTCCAACATATTGAATACAGCGAAGACGTGAGAGTCCTTCAAAGTACCACCTCAGTCTTTGAATCTTTTGGATTGATATGTCAGCTCTCTTCCTTTTTTGACGCTCTGTCTGAATATACCCCTGGGGGGTATTTTTGCGGTGCCTGGCAAGCAACGAATCGATATTTTTTCGCACAATTTTTCTTGGAAAGAAGGCGTGGATCTCCTCAGGTTCAGGCTCATACCGAAACTGAGCAAAGTAGCTTCGGACATACCCCATTTCTCTCTTCATACCTCCCTATTATAGAGGTGGTTTACAAAAAAACAGGGCTTAAAATCGAAATTATGGCGATATTTATTTTTAGACTGTCGTGACCGTCCAAAGAAGAAAATATGAACTGCGCTAGCCTTCAGGAACGCTCACCGTACCCAAACCGTTCCCTGATAACCAACCACATAAAGACGAATAATCGAAGCTGTCTCCTCCACCGCCATGGCTGGAGGATCAAACGAAAAAGCCACTCTAGTCCCAATCGCTGCAATACCCGTGGTGCACGAGCCGTCGAGCCACCGAGAAAGTCAAAAGCCCCTCCAACACCCATACATATTGCGGAGCGTAACAACGCTCTGTTCTTATCTATCCACAACTCCTGGCTTGGCGAGCCAAATGATACGAATATGATTTGTGGCCTCAGATCAGCCACTATAGCATCGATAGTTTTTTGCTCCTCTACTGTCTGGTTTTGTATGTCGCTGAAGCCAGTAATTCCGACGAATTTTGAGCCAGGATAGCTTCGATTATAGCATTCCGCCATCTCCTCTGCTAAATTTGGTTTTCCACCAATTAATAGCACTCTAACGCTCTGATCTGAACATAAATTAAGCATCTTTTCCATGAGTCCAACACCGGTCACTCTAGGCACGAAAGCGCCATATAACAAACGGCTTGCTAGGACAGTCCCAACTCCATCATTGATCTTTATTTCAGCCTCAGCAAGAACACGAGCAAAATGAGCGCTTTTTGAGGCTATAACCAGGTTTTCTGGATTAATCGAGACAATATGACAGAACTTCCCATTTCCTTTTAGGCCCTTTTTAATATTCTCTAGGATAGAAGTAGTCGACAGATTGCCGAGCTCTATACCGAGAAGTTCCACGGAAGATTTGTCACTCATAGATACTATGTTTTATTATTTTATATTATTTATTTCTAATTTTTACTATTTTGTTCAATTCTTTTTCTGGCGTTTGTATTGATTTATAGGTGCGGATACTATTTGTATGCATTTTTTTAATTATCAATTATCTTATTACTATATTTTTTAGCTTGTGCGATCGTCTCCTGCGCTAGCCTCAAATCGGTACCATCGCAATAAATTACGACTACAGGTTATTTTATCGCATTTTTGAAGCTATCAAGGTTCTCGAGCGTCATGCCTATTCCACGAATGACACAGAAAAGTGGATCCTCAACCACAAACGCAGACACGCCAGTATAGTAGGTAAAGTAGCGATTTAGGTTATGGAGGAGAGCTGTTCCACCTGAGAGCACGATACCTTTGTCCACAATGTCTGCAGCAAGTTCTGGAGGCGCCATTCCCATAACCTCCTTAACACCTTCGAGGATCTGTTTTAGAGGCTTTTGAATACCTTCATGTATCGATTTTTCACCAATCTCAATGATCTTCGGGAGCCCTGTCTGCATATCTCTTCCCTTTACCTCCATGGTACGCTCAACATACCCGTCGGTCTCTTCCACCAATGCCGACCCGATCTTCATTTTGACCTCCTCTGCGGTACGTTCACCAACAATTACATTGTGCTTCTTCCGGAGATGTTGAATGATAGCCTCGTCGATTTTGGTCCCTGCAACTCGCACTGTCTTATACGCCACAAGCTGACCAAGAGAAATGATGGCAATCTCTGCCGTACCACCTCCCATATTAACGATCATATGCCCGGATGGCTGAGCGATCGGTATCTTTGCCCCAATTGCAGCTGCCAATGGCTCCTCGATCAAATATACATCCTGTGCTCCTGCGTGTTTACAGGCAGAAACCACGGCACGTTTCTCAACCTGCGAAGAGCCACCGGGAATCGAGATCATCACATCGGTCCAGAGCGACTTTCCGTTGAGAGCTTTCTTCATGAAGTAGGTTACCATTGCAGAGGTTGTGGTGTAGTCGGCGATCACGCCCTCTCGCATCGGTCGCGAGGCAATGATTGAGCCAGGCGTTCTTCCAAGCATTTGTTTGGCGTCGTTACCTACCGTGAGTATGCGCTTGTCCTCGATGGAGTATGCCACAACCGTAGGCTCATTGAGAACAATTCCCTTCCCTTGCACATAGACGAGCGTGTTCGCTGTTCCGAGGTCGATTCCTATTCTCTTTCGTTGAAAAAATCCCATATACTGCAGTGCGCATCTGTCGTGAGCGTCTCACGATCAAAATCACCGAATTTATTGTATAATATGAGAGCTGTGAACACAAAAAAAAGAGCAAAAAAACAGATCAAAACACCTCTATACTATATCAAAACAGCTCAAATCTCCGAGCATATCATCCGCACCGTTATTATCATTCTTTTCGTCGTCCTTTCGACGTCACTTATTTTATACGCTCGTGGATACAGAGTCGACGTACTCAATAGAACCTTATCGCCCACCGGAATCCTGGCGATTAGCTCCAATCCCAAGGCTGCAAAGGTGTTCGTGAACGGAGAGTTCAGAGGAGTAACGGACCTTAATCTCTCCCTCACTCCGGGCTCCTATACAATCGATATTAAAAAGGACGGCTTTATTCCGTTTAGCAAAACACTGGTCCTTCGTGGCGAGCTTGTAGAGGCAATCGACCCAATTCTATTTCCTCAGAATCCATCACTTTCTCCCCTTACCAATCTCGGCATCTCAAAAGCAGTTGAGATCGACTCAAGCAACAAGGTTTTGGTCTTGAGCGAAACCGACGATCCAGAAAAAGATGGCATCTATGTGTTTGAGGCAAGCCAGACGCCGATCAATATTTTTCCACCACTCAAGAAGCTCGCTCTGAAAAGCACGCTTCTCCAGGCAGGTAGCCTGAAGGATGCATCGGTCATCTTTTCAGATGACTTCAAACAGGCAATCGTATCACTCCCCATGAATGAGTCGGAGTCAGTATCCTACCTCCTATCGCTCGACCAAGAGAACCAGATCCCGCTCAATGTGACCGAATCGAAACAAACAATCATCGCTGCATGGGACAAGGAACGACAGAAGGAAATGTCGAAGATTCTCGAAACCTATCCCAGAGAAATTCGGAAAATAGCGACCGATTCAATGGAGGTGATCAAGTACTCGCCCGATAGAACAAAAGTCCTCTACAGGGCGAAAAAAGAGGCGAATTTGCCTATTGTAATAAAACCGCCGCTCATCGCAGCAAATCAAACACAGGAGATTCGCAGACTACAGATCGGTTCCGTCTATGTCTATGATCGAAAGGAAGATAAAAATTATCTGATCGGAACCGAGGAGCTGAATGTTGAGTCGATTCGCTGGTATACCGACTCAAAACATATTGTGCACAATGAAGATCATCAGTTCGTCACCTCGATCTATGACGGTACCGGTAAACAAACGCTCTATTCTGGACCGATCACGCCTGGATTCTTCTCTGTCACCACCTCAGGGCAACTTCTCATCCTCGCAAATCTTAATCCTCAGCTCAACGCCCTACCTGATATCTATGAGGTAGGGATCAGGTGATTTCACCGCCAACTCAGCCTATACCGTATACTGTATATCGAGTATGCCGTCGTAGCTCAACGGATAGAGCAATCCCGTCCTAAGGGAAAGATAGGAGTTCAATTCTTCTCGACGGCACCCATGTCCCAGCGTTCATCAGAATACAACAAGGTGCTCCTTCTTCGCACAATCGGGAATATTCTCGTTCTCTCTTCTCTTGCGCTCATGATAAAGACGTTCTTTGCCCCGGTGCAGCAGGAGCTCCGCTATGCCCTGAACCGCACCTTCCATAAAACCTATGAACTATCTGACCAGAAAGAAACGCCAACAGCTACTCCGCAGGACTCACGAGGACTACTCGCTCGGGTCTTAACCGGGAATCCCCGAGAGATCATCACCCCTCAAGACCCTACGTTTAGTATCGTTATCCCGAAGATTGGTGCGAATGCGAACATTCTCAGCAATGTTGATCCCGCATCGGAACGCGAGTATCTTCCCGCCCTCCTCAAGGGAGTGGCTCACGCGCAAGGAACTGCGTTCCCAGGCGAACGCGGCCACATCTTTCTGTTTGCGCACTCAACCGACTACTTCTGGAATATCGGATCGTACAATGCTGTCTTCTACCTCCTCTACAAACTGGAAAAAAATGATGAGGTTAATCTTTTTTATAAGGGACAACGCTTTCGATATGTAGTTGTCGGGAAGGAGATCGTTGACCCTTCTCAGGTAGAGTACCTGACCAGAAAAACCAACGATGAGTTTCTTACGCTCCAAACCTGCTGGCCACCCGGAACGACATTGAAGCGCCAGCTTGTCTTCGCTAAGCGCGTTGCTCAGTAGAAACTATGTCCCTCCGATACCGAGGTAGATCTCGATGTGGTTCCCCAGATTTTTTAAGACTCCGACGTCGATCTTGAGTTCTTTCTTCTGCTTATCCGGAAGGGTCAACACAATGTAGTCTCGGATGAGTGTGATGAAGTTTGTGTGCGCTGACAAAATATCAAAGGGTCCGCTTTCGTTCGTTGAGCTCACTGCATAGACCTCACCTTCAAACACAACCTTCGAAAGATCGTGAATGGTAACGGTAAGATTTCTCGGCTGATCGGTCATATTAGGTCTTCATGAGGTCCTTCAACGACCCCACGTTCATAAAGGTCTGGGCGGGCACATCGTCATACCGACCATTTAGTATGAGCTCGACATCCGCAACAACCTCGGGAAGCGATACGTAGCTTCCTTTCTTTCCTGTCTGCTGTTCGGTGGTATGGAAGTTTTGTGTAAAGTAGTTGCGAAGTATCTTGGCTCGTTTGTATACAAGCTGATCCTGAGCAGAAAGCTCTGATTCTCCGATTAACGATACGATACGCTCAAGCTCGATCGATCGCTTCAGGAGAGACTGTGCCGATAGATACGCATGGTAATGCTTCTCACCAACGGTCTCGATATTCAGTGCGGAAGAAACTGAGTTGAGTGGATCCACAGCAGGAAACTTACCCTCCTGATAAATCGCTCGTGAAAGAACAACGGTGGAAGAAAGAAACGGAAAAATCGACTGGACCGCATGGTCGGTAAGGTCATCAGACGGCACATAGATCGCCTCGATACTGGTCATGGATCCTGAACGGGAAGAGCTCAGTCGTTCCTGAAGCTGTCCGAGCTCGGATGGGAGCGTCGGCTGATATCCGTCCTGAGAAGGAATCTGATTCATGAGCGTACCTAACTCATACCCTGCCTGCGCGAATCGAAACATATTATCGATGAAGAAGAGAATGTCCTTCTTTTCATGGTCGCGGAGGTATTCTGCAACCGTCACCGCAGCGAGCGCCGTGTAAAATCTAATCGCAGCATTCTCCCCCATCTGCCCAAATAGCAGCGCGACCTTTGCGAGAACCTTACCGTCTCGAAGTGTTTCGTAGAGCTCCTTTCCTTCACGCGCACGCTCGCCCACTCCGGCAAACACCGACAGACTTTCTTCCTTATGTAGGATGACGACGTTGTGTATGATTTCGGTCAGGAGGATTGTTTTTCCGACACCAGCGCCTCCAAACAACCCAACCCTGCTCCCTCTGAGGATCGGGGTAAAGAAGTCGACAATCTTGATTCCTGTCTCAAGAATCGCTGTTGGGGTAACGACCTGTTCGAACGGTGAACGTGGCGCGAAGATCGGTCTCTGTTCGGTTGTTTTGAGTTCCCCCGCATCATCAAGCGCTTCGCCGAATACATTCATCACGCGGCCGAGTAATTCCTTTCCGACCGGTATTGTCTGCGTTCTACCCGTATCTACGACCGTCATTCCCCGTTTGAGCTGCACAACCACCCTCAGCGCAATACAGTAGAACGTTGTTTCGGATGCGGAAGCATACACGACGATCACCGACCGAGGATCGCCCTCAATCTGAAGAACGTTCTGTGGTGCTGGTTTTTCATCCAGAAACTCTACCTCTAGAATCTGGTCCTTGACCGATATGATTGTTCCGCGTTTCATAGTTTTAATTGTTCCAGAGCCTCATACCTGAAATTCGCTCCAACTGTCGTTTCTGCTGCTCAACTCTCCGCAATCTTCCTCTTCTATCAAACAGCTCCTTTTTGCGCCGCTTAATAAACTGGAGCGACTCTTCCATCGCGGTCACCCGAGATGCGTAACGTGCAAGCTCGGACTCATGAACCGTCTGATTGAACAATGTTGCGAAGATCTGCGTCTCAAAAAATGTTACCAGTTTATCAAGACTCGGTTCGAAGAGAAAACGAACCTTCTGCGCACTGCTTCGTGCATCTTCACCGAGAATAGTCTCACCCGAGATGTTGAGTATTGATGGTTTCTGCGTCATAAGATTGTAAAACTTACCATGAAAGACCATGACTCGCTCGTACCGAACAATGTGGTAAATAATCGGCTCCAGATCTCTTGCCTGCAGGTTAACATCCGGAACCTCAAAAAAGAGGTGCTGGCGTGCGCCAACTGCATCCTTAAACATCTCTTCTCCCAGTCTACCGACAACCATCACATCTGCCTGGGCATCCTGTTTTACCGCCTTGATAAACTCATCAAACACATCCTGAATAATATCGCCATAGAGCTTTGCCCCAGCGGATAGAAGTACGATGAGTGTCTTTTGTATTTTGGTTGGCGAGCTTGCCGGCTGTTCTCCCGCCTTCACGACCGCCTCTTTTCTTCTCTGCGCCTCACTATATTTAATGTCAAAGTAGACCTGCGAGAGGCCGATGAGATAGTCTCGCGTACCGAGCACGCCGTTGCGAATCTGCTGGATCTTGAAGATCGAACTCTCTTCATACGCGTGAGCGATGGTCTCGAGACTTGTGAGAATCGGTATTTCTTTTTGAATATATTTTAGGCCTTGCATATTGTGAGTATATCTTGCTCTTTCTGAGCTACGGTCGTTAATAATTCATACATGCTTGGCGAAACGGCAAAGGTATCAAAAAGTTTTTTGAACTCGGGCTTTGAGTATGCAGCGGCAAGTCTTTTCTTACACTCGACAATGCTCACGTTCGCAAGTTTATCAATGCTCCCGAGCCAGATGAGCGTCAATAAAACAAGCTGTACCGGCTCCGGAAGAACATCGTCGTAGTGCTGGTCAAAAAACTGATAGAGAAGATCTCCCTTTCTGATAACCTCCTTCACTTTCTGGGAAAGTTCTGCGCCAAAGTGAGAATAATTTAACGACCGCTCGTATTGAGACAGGAAAATTGCGATTTCATGACTCAACTCTCTCTTGAGATTTCCTTGAGCTTGCTTCCCCACTCTCGTCACCGACATCGTCGGATCGATTGCTGGCCTTCTTCCGTTAAAGTACGCATTACTGTCATAAAAAATATGTCCGTCGGTCATACTCATAATGTTGGTGCAGATGTAACTCGTGATATCGCCCTCAATTGTTTCCACGATCGGGAAGCATGTAATTGTAACCTCGGATCCTTCCTTTGTCTTGAAACTTCCCGCAAGTTCGAGCAGTCGCGAGTGCATAAAGAAGATGTCTCCGGGATAAGATTCACGACCGGGAAACTCACCAGCACTTAACATAATCTCTCTATGGTATCGCGCATGGGTTGTAAGATCGTCGAGAACAACTACACAGTCTCTACCGGTTGCGTTAAAAAACTGGGCTAAAAGCATTGCACTGATCGGTGTAAGCTCAATAAGACTTGGAGAGTCGTCTGCGGTGCTAATGATAAAGATCATCTGGTGTAGTAAATTCGACTTCTGGTACTTCTCAATGAGCTGCTTCATGTCCGAAGCATTCTTGCCGATGAGAGCGTAGATCACGATCTGCTGCGGATTTTCTAACAGTTGTGTTTTCACGGTCGTGAGAAAAAAACTACTTTTTCCAACTTTACGATCGCCGACGACGACCTCTTTTTGTCCCATGCCGAGCGGCACCATAAAATCAACGATCGTAACTCCGGTGCGAAACGGTTTGTGAATTCGCGTTCGCGATCCAAGAGGTCGAGTCTCAACGAGAAGCGGTATGGTTGTGGACGGTTGTTTATAGTTCTGAGACGGAACGATCGGGGTTCCGAGCGGGTCGATGACGCTCCCAAGAAGCGACTCCCCGGCAGGGATGGTGAGATCCTGATCTGTCCGGGCAGCTTTTGTACCGACCGGAACAGAAATCCGCGTAAGCAGTAACACGCGAACGTTATCGTGCTCAATTCTGAATACATAACCACGTACGCCGGTTTCGAAGACCACAACCTCTCCTACCCTTGCGTGAGGTAGGCCGTCGAGATTCAGAATATATCCCTTAACTTCGGTTACAATACCGTACTCCTTGGTGAGCTCGAGAAAATGGTTATATTGATCCATACATTGATTTCATAATATATGACCGGAGCGATCGATCCTCCAATCTTCCGTTGAGTTCAAGGATGACGCCTCCCCATATTTCAGGAACAACGCTAACCCGTAGCACCGTCGCTCTATTGGTGATACGATGGAGAGACTCGGACATTTTTTTGAGATCCCTTCGAGTTGGCAAAAAAGCAAGCTGGACCCCAACCTCCTCCAGCCGCATGAGCTCATTCTTCAGTCGATCAAGCGCCTTCTCAATGCCGGAAGAGCTTGAGTTCGAGACGGCAGATTTGATGTACTCGCGAATCTCACGGTCGATCGCATCGAGAGCGGCCTCTTCCTGTATTTTCTGGAGAGTAAATGTCTCCGACTTCATCTGATCTATTCTCTCGACATAGAGCTGACGATCGGCCGTTGTCAGGATCGATGCGAACTCGGGATGAGATTCATACTGCTTCATGATGATGTTTTACCAGAGTGATCCATATCGCGCTCGATTGCTTCAAGGGCGTGGTGAACCAACGTTCTGTGTTCTTCGTTTGAGATTGTTTTCTGTAACGTATCTGCCAGTACCAGCTCGATGCTTTTTGCGACACGCTCAGCAATCGCTTGCTTCTGGGACTGTTCATAGCTGTGAAGATCGCTCTTGATCTTGTCGAACTGCTCGTTTGTGAAGGTGGCGGTAAGCTCCTGCGCCTTCTTCAACTGCGAAGCGAGCTGATTCTTGAACTCGTTTCGCATCTCATCCATAATCTCTCGATACCCCGAGTCATAGCTTCGCTCCGAAGCAGAAAGATCCTCCTGAAGTCTGCGCTCATAGTTTTTACCAACCTCGGTAACCGCCTCCGTTGCTCTCCGCTCCATCTGTACATTGAAATTATGTGCGTGGTTGACCATTTCACGAACTTTTCCGTCCGCATCGCTGAGCATCCGGTCTGCTTGATTAAGGGCATTCTGTAACACGTTCTGGACCTGTTTATGAAGTTCTTCCTGCTTCTTCTTGAGTGCTCGTTCACGGTTTGCAAGATACATTCCATAGATACAGACCAAGGTAAGTAAAAACAGAGTGAATATGGTAACAATAAGACTGACGTCCTCCATACTAGCTTTGAATAATAAATAACGAAACGATAATCCCTACTCCGATAATAGCAAAGGTCATGAGCACATTCATAGCAATACCAAACTGAATACTACGGCTTGCAAGCGGATTCCTTCCAAGGGCCTCGACTCCTCTACTTGCAATTCTTCCAAAATAGAGAAAGCCGAAGATAAATGAGGATAAGGTGATGATTGCAGCGATCACATACTTAAAGACGATGAGTGGTTGTTCGTAGGTCGCGAGCGCAGAGAGGCTAAAAATATCGGTGAGAGCGGATCCGATCGACGATACCGATGGGGCAAAGTGTATGTCCAATGTCGCACGGATGGTGCCAACCGACTTGGTATTCGCCTCGCCGAATCCTTCCATAGCGATGCCAACAACAAAACCAGACTTTGCTGCTCGCACCAAAACACCCGGCGTGGTCGATGATCGCAGCAGGTCTCCCTTCTTGATCGGACCCTCCGCGGTGCTCACGCGAACCAGAGCTTCACCAGATCCAATTATGGCGTACCTCTTTCTTGGATTATCAGACTTCACATAAATCGCGGGATCGTTCACCACAATACCTCGAACCTGGGCGTCATACGCTTTGCGGGTCAGAACATATGCTCCATCGGCGTCCTGTGAGACAACCGACCCATCCGGAACAACGCTGTCCTTCACCTCAACGTACCGAGCGATACTGTAGGAGAACAACTGCCCATACGCAACCTTGGTGATGCTCAGTAACGTGCAGAATAACAGGACAACAATGGTAACGAAGCGTTGTTTTTTTTCCATACCAATAGAAAAAGACCTCTCCTTAACTATAGCGAGAAAATGAAGGTAAATGCAAGAGAAAAGAACTGTGGACAAAAGAAGGGATGAGGGAGATGTTTGAGGCTCAATAACAGTCTGAACCCATTATGCCATGATCTCTTCGTCTGACCGTGAGAAGGACACAATCTCAGAGGTCTCAAACCAGAGCGGTATTTCATAGTCGGCTTCGACCTTATTTCCTGATGAATGAATCAGATTCTTGATTGCGCGCTTACCTGTATTTGCCAAGGCGGACGAATCGAAGGAATAATCCCCTCTAATCGTTCCAGGAAGCGAAAGGAGCGGGAGTGTGTGACCGCAGATCTTTCTCACCAGTTCAACCGCATGAGGACCTTCGAGCACCGCCGCAAAGACCGGACCAGAAACGATGTAGTCAAGGAGCCAGACTCGAACCATGTCCCCAATCTTCTTCGGATCATCGGTTCCGAGAGTTTTTTTCGCATCCATCTCAAGCGCTTTGTAGTTGTCGAGCGTTTTGTGACCGATTGCAACCCACAGTTCCTCCCGATCTGCTGGATAATGCTTGCCGGCGAGATCCTTTGTTACCTGTACCATCTTCGAGGCTACGACCTTTAAACCTGCTTTTTCGAATCGGCCAATAATCTCTCCTATGAGACTTCGCTTCACTCCGTCTGGTTTAACCACAATCAACGTTTTTTCTACCATAGCATAACTATACCATATATTTGCTGGAATGGGAACAATATGGGTACCGATTTATCATGAATGGTACCGTTTACAGGGGCTATATCAAAGAAATAGTGTTGACATACCGATTCCAAACACGCATACTCATATTATAGGTTATGAAACGCCTGGTATTTTTTTTGATCATCTTTACCGTGATATTCCCTGCCCACGCACAGAGTGCATCTGCCCCGCTACTCACTCTCGAAAAAACTTTATTCCAAGAACAAGAGCCGGTGACACTCACCTACAGAGGTGAACCGACAAAACTCCAGGCAGAGATTGTATCTGGAACAGGAACACCGGTAGCATTCCAGGCGGTACTGGCGAACGATACCCTCACCATCCTCCCCACACTACCATGGAACCCGGATAACTATCGTATTCGTTTTACTAAGGATCAGCGGGTAATACTCGATCGGTGGATCACCATCGGTCGGCCGAATGTAACGATCCAACGCACTCAGTCCACCTTCATCCAGGCAAACCGGCCACATTCAGTTGACCTTACCGTAACCGGCCACATACCTCACAGTAGCTCGTCCGCATTGATCGACTTCGTGCCGTTTGAGGCAATCCTCACCGACCAGAACATTGAGCAATATAAACTCCCTGATTTGATTCATCCTCGATTTCCATTCGATGCCGAGTATGAAATGACCCTTCCGTTTGGAAATGTCGATCCAGATGAACATCTAGGAATGCCGACTCATGACGGAATTGACTACGCGGTACCGATGGGAACAGCGATCAAAGCGGTTGATGATGGCGAGATCGTTCCCTATCGGGAGGAAAATGACTATGGAATAACGATTGCGGTACAGCATGCATGGGGTCAGACCTTCTATGGCCATCTGTCCACAATTTCCGCGCAGATTGGCGACAGAGTAACCAAAGGTCAGGTTGTCGGCCTCTCTGGAAATACCGGCCGATCTACCGGGGCCCATCTCCATTTTGGTATGAAGTGGAATAATGAACGAATGATCGATCCAGCACCGTACCTTCACAGAGATAATGAGTATCGATCGGCAGAGAAAAAACTTATACTACGACTCCCAACCGATGAACAGAGGCGCGCATACAGCTATCTGCTCCCGACAACCGTCGCCTCACCACGCGTTATACAGCTGAGCGGAGCGTATCTTGAGGATGATCGAGGCATGCGTATCACATCCGAGACTACGCCACGAATCTACATAACGGGACCGGACTCGCTCGCATCCATCACTCAAAACGATGTGCATATCTCGCCAAAGACTGTTTTCACTCATAAAGATGATGTAGTTATATGGAAGAATGAATCTGAACAAAGTATTCACGCCTATGACATACGATCAGAGACATACTCGATTCAGTCGATCGTCAATACTCCGCTACAGGATTTTGCCATCGGAGACCACCGATATCTTCTTACGATTGGGGAAAACTCCTTATCCCTTCAATAAAAAAATCCCTCGGCTTTCGCCAAGGGATTTTGATACGAACAAGTGATTTACTGAGCTTTTGTTGGCGCCACTGCCTTAGATGGTGCTGGCGTTGTGGTCGCTGCATCTGTTTGCTGATTCTTTGTGATATTGATCGGTGCGACCTCGATGATCTTGTTTGAGGACTCACGATAGAGAATTGCTTTTCTCGCCTTGATGTAGAGAAGCAACTTATCGCCGTTCACTGCATTCTTAAAGAACGGCTGGTCCTTAAGTCTTGTCTTATCCTGCACCGTTGCGAGTGATGGTGTCTCATCGGATGGAAGCGCGATCAACTTTCCAACCTTGTCAACGACTGCCTTCGTCTGCTCCGTTGCTACCTGCTGTGGATTTTTGAGCAGTTTCTGTGCCTGTTGATACTTCGTATAGAAGTAGTATGAAGGGATGAGTGCGAGCACTGCTCCAATGAGTAATCCGAGGACAACGTTTCCTCGTTCATGGTTAGATCGAACTGTGGTAAATGTCATAGTATGGATCACTATACCGTTTTTATAAAATCTTGTCAACCCTTTTTGATCGTCTTAGAGCTGCTCCTTCACAAAGGTCTGAAATGAGGCTATTGAACGCTGGACATCGTCGTTCGTGAGACTTCCCTGGTTCACCTCAGGCTCTATTGCAAAGAAGTATGCAAGCTCCTGCTGCTTGCTGAAGATCGGTTGGATCTGCAGGACAACCCAGTACTCAGCGCCGTCCTTTCGAATATTCTTCAGCTTTCCGGCAAACGGTTTCTTCTCAACCTTAATCGTCTGCCACATCTGTGAGAAGAATGCTTCATCCATCTGTCCACCCCAGAGATCCCCCGGATTGTGTCCAAGCACCTCTTTGACATCGGTAAAACCCGTTTTCTTCATCGCTTCTTTGTTGGCATAGAGGATATTTGCGTGTACATCCGTGATGGCAACATGTACCGGAAGCTCATCGAAGGTAGCGGTAATTGGCGCGATTCGATCGACTGCGCGCTGGAGCTCTTCTGGACTCAAAAACGTTCTAACCGGCATAGTTCAGTAACAGTATACCCCCAATCGCAAGTAATACAATAGCAACCACAACCGCCACTCCGGTGGTAAATGTGTGATGAAGCCGAACATCTTCGGCGTGAGGTTGCTGGAGCGGCGTTGCAGACTCGTACTTGAGAGAGGCGTTAACATCAATGGAAGGTATATCCATAGGCGCGTTACTTTGTGCCGGGGAGTTCATTTCTTGTGTACCCAGCAAGTATCTCCTTTACCATATTAACAATCTGTTTTGGTTCGTACTCGCTTTTTACGATGTATTTTACCGCTCCTTTTGCGAGCGCTCGCTCAGCATCCTGCTGGCCGGCAAGGTTGGTAAGCATTACAACCGGTATGGTTTTGGTGGTTGGATCGATCTTGAGCTTTTCCAACAGCTGAATGCCGTTCATCTTGGGCATCATGACATCGAGTAGCATGAGTGTCGGCTTCTCCTTAACCGCTTTTTCGAACCCTTCCTCGCCGTTATACGCAAGAGAAACCTCAAATCCTTCGAAGGTAAAGATCTTCTGATACATTCGGGACATCAGCGGATCATCCTCAACGATCAAAATTCGCGCCATACAAACATGATACAAAGGAATTGCTACTTTACAAGTGGCAAATCGAAGGAGAAGATCGAACCTTTTCCTGGTTCGGAGTATTCGAGAAACACCTTTCCACCCATACCCTCCGCAATCATTTTTGAAATATACAACCCTAAACCGGTACTCTTCGTGGTATCTCGTGTGTAGAGATTGTTGCCGGTCTGCTGGAATTTGTGAAACAGGAGCTTCTGTCCTTCGGGAGGGATGCCTCGACCGGTATCGGCAATCCTGACGCGCAAAAATCCATCGCTTACCAAACAACTTAGCACAACTCCGCCCTTCTCGGTGTACTTGATCCCGTTCCCGACAAGGTTAACAAGAACCTCCTTTGTCTTGGTCTGATCAGCCACAACCATAGTTCGGAGACCTGATGGGACCGCCTTATTGTCGCAGAGAAGGAACAGTCCCTTCTCTTGAGCGCTTTTCTCGTACTCCAGCAACACACTCTTTACAACCTCCTGCAGATCGAATTCCTGCCGTTCGAACTTCATCTTCCCCTGCTCAAGGCGGGAGACGTTGAGAAAGTCGTTCACAATACCGATGAGCTGCACGCTCGATTGATGAATGTCCTGAATCATCTCCTTCAGTTCCGGATCGGTCACCTTGTCGCTAAAGTACTCCTGAATGAGCGACGTGTTCCCTCGAATTGCGGTGAGGGGAGTCCGCAGCTCATGGGACGCGATTGAGAAAAACTCATCTTTTGAGCGTTCGAGTATCAGCTCTTCGGTAATATCCTTCGTAACCACGATAACAAAGTTTACCCTCCCCTGTTCGTTGAATAGTGGCGTTGCATAGACCTCAACCGGAACAACCTTCTCACCCGCATGAATCTCCACATCCCGAGAATGCACCGGCCTTCCTTCGAATACCGGCTCGAGAAGGTTGTGATCAGATGGAATATTCGCTTTCAATTTTCGGCTATAGAGAGTCATCTGAGCGAAAATCTGCTGCGCCGTATCGCCGATGCTTAGCACGTTCGATCCTGTTGTACGCTTCATGAGGTTGATGATTGTGCTATTTGCAAAGTTAAGCCGTTTACCTTGATCGAAGATCACCACACCGAGGGGCATTTTATCGAGAAATGTGAAGAGACGATTCTGTGTTTCGCGTAACTGACGAGTGCGATCAACCACTTTTTGCTCGACCGTTGCCTTCGCGAGGCGCAACTCCTGCTCGTATCGATTGATGTCGGTGATATCTCGAAATACCTCAACCGCACCGGTCACCTTTCCTCCACTCCGAATCGGCGTTGCCGAAAAAATGATCGGAAAGATCCTCCCCTTCTGAGATCGGGAGGCATACCCGTCTACAACCGCAGAAGAGATGGCTTTTCCTTTTCGCAACACATTCGCAATAGGCCTATGGGAAGCGAGAACGGTGGCTTGATCCTGATAGAGTGGGAAGACTTCATTCAACGGCCTTCCGATTGCTTCATCTGGGGTGATGCCAAGTAGTTTACAGGTTGTAGGATTCACCTGCGTAATTCTCAGCTCTGCATCGATCACCAGAAGTCCTTCACCAAGTGCCTCAACAACGGCCTTTGCCTGATCCCGCTCATTCTGAAGCTGACTCGTTGCTTCGATAATCTGCTTTTTCAACTGCTCTTTACTCAGGAACTCCAGTCTATCGTCTTGCGTAATATCACCTGGGAGAACCTCGATCACATCGAGTACGTGATCATACTCGTAGTTCTTCTTTACCAACTGATAGAACTCGGTGAACGGTTTCTTTGCTGTCTCGATACCTACCGAAGACCTCAGCTGCGCATAAAAGGCGGCGAAGAGTCGCGTAAAGGCAAATGTTATCTGCTCATCGCTGACCGATTGTGCATCTTTGTAAAGCCCTGAAAACGATATTGCTCCATCGCTTAGAAGGGTGGGCTGAAGTACGGTGCCGCGGATTTCTTTCGCATAGATGTCGGTAAGGAGCTTTGACCCAAAATTACGCTCAACCTCCTTCATCACCATCTTCACACCGATTTCATAGAGGGAGATGCGCTGATACTTGTTTGGGATAAAAAGCACGCGAAAAAGTGCCGGCAGCTCCTCCACCATTACATGCTTTCGAACCTCCTCTCTCAGCTGTTGGCGGCTAAACTCTACCTTAACGGTGGGCTTTTTATTACCGGTAATGAACTGCTCGAGTGCAATGTAGATCGACATGTACTGCATCGTATCGAGCCGTTCTTCATCGCTATTTAACGTTCGGTATGACTCAATTGTTTCAAAGACCAGATCCTCACGATTGATCAATGAGATACAGTACGAAATAAGATTATTAATGGTGTTCTTTTGCTGTTGCTCTTCCTTCGAAATCGTCTTATGATGAAAGAGGTTGAGCAACGGAGCCAAGATTGGCATATGTATTGAGTATACCCAAATCACTATGAAAAAATATATCGGGATCATCCTTCTCCAGCTGATCGTAGCTGTATGGTGGCTCTACCTTCAGATGATTCCAACTCACACATCGGCATGGAATTACTGGTTTAATGGGGCGTACGGACTTGTCTTCTTGTTCGGGGGTCTCACTGGATTATCCGCAATTCCGCGACTCGGTGGTCTGAAAAGCACGGTTGGAAAAGGGTTGTTGTACACCTCAATGGGCCTCTTGTTCTACGGTATTGGTCAGTTTTTTTGGCTCTGGTATAACCTAACTGGAAAAGAAGTCCCCTATCCCTCGATTGCAGATCTGTTCTTCGTTCTCTTGATGCCATTACTACTACTCGGAGTTTGGCACATCACCCTTCTGTTTACGCCACGCATCAAACCACTCAGAATTTTTGAGTTTATTCTGCTCACCATCATCATCCTCACGCTCACGATGATCTTCGTCAATAGGCCGGATATTGGCACGGATCTCGACCTCCTCACGAATATGCTCAATATCTATTATCCCTTCGCAGACGCGGTCATCTTTTCGGTCAGTATCGTTGCACTGCGAGTTGTAGGTGGTCGATTTAATGTTATTGTGCTCTTCATCTCGGCAGGAGCACTTCTTCATGCATGTGCGGACATTCTGTTTACACACTCTACAACAGTGGGGACCTACTGGAATGGTGATCTTTCCGATCTCCTTTTTTCACTCGGTGGATTTGCGGTGAGTATTGGCATCATTACCCTCATCTCGCTGTTCTCGACAACTGGCAGCAATGCCGCACCGGCAACGAAGTCGGGAAGCGCTCAGCTTACCTGATCGCTCAGATACTTCGAAATGATGTAGGAAGGAACACTCGCAAGTGCAAGAATCAGTGTAGTTACCAAGAATGTGTACTCGATCGAACTGCCCGCTGCTCGTAGCACCGAAAGCTGCGGAATAAGAAATCCAAGCGCACCCACCGAAACTCCGTCGACATCGATGAGTGGGGTAACTACGCCATAGTATGGTGAATCGAAGAATGACAGCTCGCCTGAGTAAATCTGCTTCTGTTCCAGCACTGAGCGTTTGATTCGCTCATCACTTAGCCTTGATCCAATCGGTCTCGCTCCTCCAAAACCATTCGTGAGTGTTGTTGCGGCAAGCCGATCTTGAGAGTATCCGACAACATCGTAGCCTGTTTTCTGCTTCATTCCGTCTAACAGTGCGTTGTCAAGAACCTCACCGACAACCACAACGCCCAGTACTGCGCCGTTTGATGAGACCGGAACTGCACCCCAGATCATCAGGTCGGGACTCAGCGCTCCCTCTTTCGCTATCACCGATGCAACCTTTTTTCCCGCGAGAGCGCGCTTCACCAACGGATCATCAGAGAAAAAATCCTGAGAACCTTCTCTCCCATCGCTTCTTAATAATGTCTGCCCCTGAAGATTGGTTACGAGCAAGGTATTTTCTTTGGTAAGACTCCCGGTTGTCCCTACGCTCTGTGCAATTGCGTTTCGAGAAGAACGCCTAATTGCGTCCTGTACTGTCGAGTTCTCCGCAATCACCTGAGCCTTTGCGATCACGCTCGTTTTCTTGGTCTCGAGGACAAATGAAAACATATCCACGCTACTTTTTAGGGTCTGGAGCGTCTGTTGTTGTACCTGCGATAACAACAGGCCGGTAAAACAGATGGTGATCGTTAAAAAAATCGTTACGACAGAGACGGTGTAGATTGCATACAGCTGTGTTTGAAACCGCTTGAGGAGATAAAACCAGATCCATCGTCCCAGAACGAGCGTGGCGACTGCGAGAGCAAGGTTCTGCGCGATCCAGACTGGGCCGTACGGCTTGACCAGTGAGAAAACCGTAATGTTATTTGTCTGGAGTAGCAGTCCCCGATAGGATAGCAGGTCGTAGATCGAGTATGCGATCATGCTGTAAGCGATTGGTTTGAGGTGCTGCTCCTTTCCGTAGGTTGCACGGTAAAGATAGAGTAACGAGATCGCTGCTGAGAACAAAGGTAGGCCAAATCCGATACCGGCAACGAACCCGATGGGGAGCAGTACGCGGAGTCCGGTCGTTTGAGGAAATGGATCGACGATGAGTCCAATGATGATGAGTATGTACCCCACGAGCTTTAGTCCGAGAGAGAGATAGAGTGGGGAAAGGGAGCTAATGATCGAGATTGTTGAGAAGTTGTACTCAACGCGAACCGCAGAGATAAAAAATGAAATGGCAACACAGTAGAATCCAAGAAACTTCAGCAGTTCGGTGGCTCGCCGCTTTCCTTGCCACGCATCAGCATACAACCAACCGACGCCGGAGAAGGTAAGTCCTGCGAGGATGTGCAGTGCGAACCGCAGATTCTCAAGCCCAAAGGATACCCACATATCTTCAGTGTATCAAATGAGATCGTAACTCATCAGCGTGTTGAATGCCGTAGATCACCTGTTGAATATGCGCTTGGTTGTTGAGCTGAATATGAACCGGCGCGGTCTCTATTCCCAGCTTCTGAATCACGTCGCCATCGCTATCTGCCAGCAGGACTACCCCCTTCCCTAACTGAGCGGCAAGCAACTCGAGCGAGGCATCTCGCTCATGTGGGAGCAGTACATAGACCGCCGCTCCGGCTTCTGCAGCGTATGCCTGAAGATATGAGAGCTGATTCTGAGTCGATGGAGACCAGGCATTGAGAATCGAAACGATGGTGTTACCACCTCTGAGGTTTAGCTCGGTGAAGGCTCTCCCTTGTTTTGACAGGGAAAACGCTGGAAAAGGAGCTCCAACCAATCTATGTTTACGCTGATCAGCACTCGATCTACCGATTCGTACCGGTCTCACCTCGCTGCGCCAGAGATCCCAGATTGTTTTGAATGGCTGCAGCTGGAACGCTTGCGTGATCGCAATCGGTCGGGATGTCTGGAAGATCTCGCTGTTCACCGAGACCGCTCCGGGAGCCGAAGCACGGAGGTAGTACTGCCCTGCCGGAAGAACAAGCGAGTACTCACCACGCTCGCCAATCGAAACCGGATTCTCCATTTCATAGGGTCTTCCGTTCCACTGCACGAACTCGTTCTGTTGATTCTGCTTCACGTACACGGTGAGTTTGGCATGGCTCCTGTTTGAGCTCTGCACCGTCCCTTTCTGAAGAACCGTGATCGATCCGAGCGATCGTGATGTAACATTCCCTGCACCATCGGTTGCGGTTGCGACGACCGGGTAGACCCCTGGCCGATCCAGGGTGAACGAAGACTTCCACAACCCCGAATAGAGGTACTTATGCGCCTGTGCGGTCTCGGAACCGATTCGCAGGACAATTTGCGTGGGCCCTCCTACAGCGGAAAACGTAATTGATGTCCGCACTCCCGCTGCGATCTCGTATCCACCACCGAGAGCGGGTTCGTACAAAAGCGGACCAGCGTGCACGATCATCGGCCCCACATTCGGCGGAAGCCGGTCGATGATCAGTGTATGTGATTTACTCACACCTACATTGCCTGCGTCATCGGTGGCACGCACAAGCACGGCGTAGTTACCGTCGTCCAACGTCTGGGTGGGGGTAAATGCGAACGACACCTTTGCCTTTTTCAGTGATATTCCGGATCGAACAGCAATCCAGTTCTTTCCCCCATCAAGCGAATACTCGATCGTGTCCACACGCACATTGTCCTGAGCGGTACCAACGAGCTGAGGCGCTGTCACGAACGGCTTCTGAAAGTCGGTTGTGAGCTCGACCGTCGGCTTTACCCGATCCGGAACCGGTGTCGGCGTTGGCGTTGCGGTGACATACTCAGTTGTTGTTGTGGTTGTAGTGGTAGTTGAGGATGCGGACACGGTTGTGAAGGTAAAGTCCCCTGAGGTTGCTATGTTTCCCTGAGAATCGGTGCTCCGAACTCGGTAGTGATAGGTTGTTCCGGATGACAGACCGGTAATGGTAAGCGAGTGGGTCGTGCTCGACGTTGAGTCAGATGCGGAGCTTCCGTACGAACTCGTCATACCGTACTCTGCATATGAGTTAGCCGCCGCAGAGCTTGTCCAGACAATCGAGGCTCGAGACTGCTGGATCCCGGTAACTCCGATGCTGGATATGGAAAGACCGTCGGTTGTTGTCGACTTGTAGATCGCGATTCCTGGGCTTCCGGTGCAGAGTATGGTGTCATTAACATACACATCCCAACCGATCGTGGACTGGTCTTGATCGATGGCGGCAAGAGATAAAGAGAATGACTGTGAACCACCCGAGGTCAACGATCCTCCACTGAAGCCCGCGGTATTCGATGACTCGACCGTACCACTCCATCCGGTAGACTGTGCGGACTGTACCTGAAACTCGTCGACCGCGGTGGTTCCGATTCGAACCGAGGTAATCTCATCCGATCCTTCGTAGCTCTGCACCGTAAAGGTAACGGTGGTGGTAGATCCGCCCTTGATAGACGACGGGCTCACCGAAACGCCGCATCCTACATCTCCCCGTACCGGCTGTGATGCAACCAAAAAAAAGAACACGCCGAGAACTGATAAGACTCTCAAAGCTGCAATTCGGTGTCGCATATATATTAACTATACTCAAAATTGTGCGGTAGAATAGAGTCGCGTATGATAAGAAAAATCGGCTTCCTCCTTATCGTGCTATCGGTCGCACTCAATATCTATCTCATACTTCGTCCCGATCAAGCACCAGAAGCATCAAAGATGCAGCTGACAGGCCAGGCATCTTATAATCTCCTCTCGCCGCGAATTTTTGCAGAGAATCAAAATGACCTGATCATTAACTTTATTCCCCTCAGAGAACGGCTGCATCAGCTTTCCGCTCAATTAACCTCCGGCAAAATCGGCATCTATTTTGAGTACCTCCCTACCGGTACGTCGATCGGTCTCAATGAGAAGGAATCGTTTGTGCCGGCCAGCCTCCTTAAGACACCGCTGGCGATGGGTGTATACCGCCACATCGAACAAGGGACATTGGAGCCACATGACACCGTTACTATGAAGGAGAACCTGAAAGACGACGGGTTTGGGGTTTTGTGGAAGCTAGAACCAGGAGCAACGCTTTCAATTCAGCAAGCGCTCGACTACCTCATTCGCGAATCAGACAATACTGCGCAAAAACTTCTGCTCACAAAAATCACGATCGAGGAGGTCGATCAGGTGTTCGACGCACTGGATATCCCAAAAATTCGCGACAGCAATGGAGCGGCAGTCGTAACGGCAAAAAACTACTCCTCAATACTGCGGTGCCTCTATCTTTCGTGCTATCTCTCTAAGAGCTCCTCAAATAAGCTACTGGAACAGCTTACTCAGACGAGGTTCACCGACAAGCTCACCGCACCAATACCGACCAATATTCTGGTCGCTCACAAAATTGGGGAACACATTGTTCCAAATGATCCAACAACGAATACGTACACCGACTGCGGCATCATCTACTATCCGAGGCGACCGTATATACTCTGCGTGATGATTGAGTCGAATGAAGAGACTGCTCGATCTGTGATTCGACAGTACTCGCAGATCGTGTACGACTACGTCTCAACCTATCGATAGTTGTGAAATAAATGTTGCTCTGCTATAGTCTGGGCATGAGTCGCTTCTGGAAATCGAAACGGGTGCTCGTCACCGGTGGGAATGGATTTATCGGGTCGCACGTCGTAGACATTCTCAAGAAACAAGCGGCCAGGGTGACTATCCCTCGATCAGATCTTCGTAGCCAGCGGAATGCTCTCAGGGAGGTAGCTGGCTCAGATATCGTGCTCCACCTCGCAGCGGATGTAGCGGGAATTCAGTACAATATCGACCATCCGGTAGAGATGTTTGAATCGAATGTCCTCATGGCAAAAAATATTCTCCATGCGGCTCAAAAAAAGAGCGTCGATCGAGTACTCCTGGTCAGCTCTGCCTGTGTATATCCACACCAGGCAACGGTACCCACACCCGAATCAGAAGGCTTTTCTGGAGATCCTGAACCAACCAATCTGGGGTATGGATGGAGTAAACGTGTAATCGAACTGATGGGGCGATTCTACGCCGCTGAGTACGGTATGCGGATTGCGATCGCCCGACCGTTTAATACCTATGGTCCCCGAGATAACTTCGGAGCGGACACCTCGCATGTCATTCCCGGACTCATCAAACGAGTGATGCGAAATGAAGATCCCCTCGTAGTCTGGGGCACCGGCACACAGACACGGTCCTTTATCTTCGTCGAGGACCTCGCTCGCGCACTTATTGCCCATGTCGAGCGATACCCGCACCCAGACCCGTTGAATATCGGAAGCAGAGAAGAGATCTCCATGAAGTCGCTTGCAGAGCTCATCATTCGCCTTTCGAATAAAAAGATGCGGGTCACATGCGACGCTACAAAACCGAACGGCCAGCAGCGACGAAAACCGGATACAAAAAAGGCAGAAAAACTGATAGGATTGAAGGCAACGACATCATTAGAAAAAGGACTCCATAAAACAATTGCATGGTACAGACATCACTTATCATCCTTACCAGAAACGAAGCGCAGGGCTTAACAACGATCCTTCCACAGATTCCCCTCCATTCTGTTTCCGAGGTATTTGCGGTCGATTATCGGTCAACAGACGGCACCATCGAGCTCTTCAAAAAGCACTCGATTCCGGTACTCCACCAGGATAAGCCTGGCCGCGGTGAAGCCTTCCGCATCGCAGCCGAGCGAGCGAAGGGAGACTACCTCCTCTTCTTCAGCCCCGACGGAAATGAAGACCCTAAGGACATACCAAAACTGATCTCCAAACTCGATGAAGGCTTCGCGATGGTCATCGCTTCGAGATTTATGAAGGGTGCCCATAATGAAGAGGATGAACAGCGCATCAAGCTGAGAAAATGGGCCAATCAGGCCTTCACCTGGATCGCGAACGCGCTCTGGGGCGGCTCACTCACGGACAGCATTAACGGGTATCGAATCCTACGAAAGGATGCATTTCACCAACTTAGGCTCGACGGTGAAGGGTATGTTATTGAGTATCAGATGAGTATCCGGGCGCTCAAAAAAAAGCTGAAGATTGCAGAGATTCCTACCTACGAAAGCCCCCGACTGGCTGGCGAAAGCGGCTCCTGGGCAATCCCGACCGGACTGCAGTTTCTTTTTCAGCTGATGAAGGAGGTCATCCATCGATGAGACGTATTATGATTCCGCTGATGGTTGGGAGTCTATTATTAAATAGTGTATTTGTCGCGTTTCTACTCCTGAGCAAGCCTGACACGCCGCTACGCGGCCATACAGATTACCCGTTCCTCTCAAAACGAATCTTTATTGAAAATCAGAACGATATTCTCATCAACTTTACCGAACTGAGGTCGCAACTACAGGCATATGTTGCGTCGCTCCCCGTTAAGACCGGGGTCTACTTTGAGTACCTGCCGTCGGGAACTTCGATCGGTCTAAATGAAAAAGAGCGGTTTATTCCCGCAAGTCTCATCAAGGTTCCGATTGTAATGGCAGTTTACAAGAAAATTGAGTCTGGCAAATTGCGAAAAAACGACATGGTCGCTCTTGAAGACCGGTTTAAGGACAGGACCTCGGGATCGCTCTGGGAGCGCCCGTCAGGCTCTCAGATTGCCATACAGGACGCGATTAACATGACGCTCGATGACAGCGATAACACCGCCAAAAATATTTTACTCAGTCAACTGACACGCGCTGAGGTTTCCTTTGTTTTTGATGCTCTTGATATCTCGATTGACGATCAAAATCAAAATGAATCAACGATCACACCTAAAAACTACTCATCCATCCTTCGAAGTCTGTATTTAAGCTCGTACTTAACACAGGAGCATTCAAATGAGATGCTAGAACTCCTATCTCAGGCTAACGATGATCTGCGACTGAGAGCCGGCGTTCCAAACGGCGTCAATGTCGCGAGTAAGTTTGGTATCTCGTATGGGGCTTCAAAGGACGAGTCTGTTTATTCCGACTGTGGAATCATCTATGTTCCTGGCCGACCGTTTCTCCTCTGTGTTATGGTTGAAGGAAACGAGAGTAGCGCGTATACCATAATGGAGGAGCTTGCGAACATAACCTATACATACGTCGTCAACTATCAGCTATGATTCCGAAGTTTACCATTGCCACCAGAACGCTCCTTGCCGTGGCCTTCGTCGTATCATGCGCCTTGTTCCTCCGATTCATCTTTACTCAAGCACTCTTTGCCGACTCCTATCTTCACCTCGCTGTTGGAAAACACATCGCATCCTTCCAGGCGATCCCATCTCACTTCGACATCAGCTATAAGATAACCAATAAATCGCTTGAGTGGATCAGCCATTCGTGGCTCTCTGACAGTATTTTCTACCTTTTCGTTATGCGCAGCATTGCGACTCTCGCTCCGATCACGCTTGTTGTTCTGTGGTCTGCGGCGATGTTGTTGATCTGGATACAACTACGGAGCTACCGCATTCCCGCCACGATAACTGTCGTTGTCCTTATCGCTGTGCAGTTTGTGTCTCAGATCTACTGGAGGATTCACCCCTACCTCTTTGGACTATTACTCTATCAACTTACCGGAATTCTTGTGGAAAAGGCGGTACGCTCATACAAGCAGAGATACCTCCTCGTTCTACCATTACTTTCGGTCCTGTGGGCCAATCTATACGGCGGGTATATTTTTATCTTCATCGGAACGCTCCTTCTTTACCTGATCGCGGTGCCCTTGGCGGTACGCTCCAAGCGGAGAAAATGGCTCCTCACCATGATGGTCGTCATTTTCGCCAGCCTCACCAGCTCGCTCATCAACCCATACGGTGTTGGTATTTACGCCGCTGGGGGTGCGTTTGTCGGGACGGCAAACCTCAAACGTGCATTTGTGATGCTGCCTAATTTACTTTCGCTGGTTAATCAGAGCTTTCTTCTGGAGAATGTATCAACGATCCCGTACGCGGTGTTTGCGCTTATACTGCTGTTCCAGTTCTCCGCCATTATCTACTTTATCATGAAGCGTCGGTTTGATTTTTTTCGAACCTATACGCTCCTCCTGCCACTTCTGGCGCTGTATCCGCTCTCGTATATCTTCGTTCGATTTATCCCTTTCACGTTGTTTGGCAGCGCTCCCCTACTTGCGGTTACTGTACTGCAGTTTCGACACTCGATCCGATCGGTACCCTACGCAGGATTTGTCCTATCATGCATGCTGATCCCTTATTTTGTATACCTTTTTTTCGTACCGTTCAAAACATTGGGCATTCGGACGCCTACAGAACAGTTGGAGATTATCAAACAGTATTCCCTACCCAGTAATGTCCTGACAACGGCTGAGTTGACCGGATATGTCAAGTATCACCTTCCACATAAACTAAATATCGATCTTCTTGATGAGGTCTTCGATGAGTCGGAGACGCTGAATGTACTACTCCAGAGTGGTTTCATTTCTCGGGAAGCACTCAAAAGCACCCTTGATTCCAAGCATATCGCCACCGTGATCGCCTCGAAGGAGAATGGTAACTTCTCTCGATCGATTCAACTCAACCTTTCCGACGAGTGGGCATTGCTCTATATCGATGCGAACGGCACCCTTTTTGTGAGACGGAATAAAGTGTCCGAGGACTTCCTCAAAATAAATGAGCTCAGATATCTGTCGCTCGTGTCGAGCCTTGGTGTTGATGCAGAGCGCATCCCAGAAGGAACCGCCGAACTTGAGTACATGCTCAGAAAATACCCTCGTAACAACCTCTATCGGGGTCAGCTTGCAACGCTCTATCGCATACAAAAGCGTCCAGAAAAAGCACTCGCGGTACTGTATGAAATACCGATTTCCCAGTGGGACTACAAATTGTTTACCGAAATGGGGCGACTTCAGGCAAGTATGGGTAACTGTCTCCAGGCCGAGCAGTTTTTTCAAGGCGCACTCTCTGACAGAACAGAAACGAACTTCTCGCAGGCGGTGCTCGATCTGGCAATTGTGTATGCAGGATGCTTCGGGGACACACAGAAAGCTCGGCATTACTTCGAGCGATATCTGTCGTTCACAATACCGCATACCGAAAAAGATCGGGCGAAGAAAATCGCCGCTGATTTTGGGATTCATGTAGAATAGATGCATGTTTGCTGAACAGCTCCTTGGCGTTTTCTTCCCTTGGCTTGTGGCGTTTTTTCTCCTCGTGTTCCTTGGCATTCACATCGTCCTCATACCGAGACTCTTCCTCTCAGTCTGGAACACAAAGAAGATGGCACTCTTTCTCGCAGGCGCGCTCTTGATCGGTGGCGCGTATCTGCGATTTGCCGTTGTCCCAAATCAACATCGGATTTTTTATGACGAGGATCGGTATCTCGGATACTCGGTGAGCTTTGCCAGACTCAATAAGGCGGTCAGTCTTGAGCTCGCGACTCCGCAGGAGACGGTTATCGGCAAGCCGGATCAGGCGGTGAGAGTAACCGTTCCTGTTCTCCACGGAATGGTACTCAAGCTATTCGGCTTTGATGAAGCGTACCTGTTCCATACCTCGCGGATCCTCTCGTTACTGTTGGCAGCATACATCGCGGTCCTCAGCTATCAGCTGTTCCGGTCTGTCCTCGGCGCGATTCTGTCGATGACTGGGATGCTCTTTCTTCCGATTCAGCTCTACTGGTCTGCCTCGATGGCGCTTGATCCTTACTTTGTTTTCTTCACCGTAGCATCTGTGGTTGCGCTCTTGCTCTATCTGCGAAGACCAACCAGACTCTCGATTGCCTTTTCAACGACCTCGATCTTTCTTCTGCTCTGTGTGCGTATTGAGGCGTTCGTTGTGTTGCCGTTACTCGGGTATCTTGCAATCATGCACCGAAGGCGCGCTGGTGAGCAACTCTTCCAATCTCATGACCGGATATTTCTCATGATTCTGGCGCCGCTCATTCTTATGCGTGGAGTTGCCTCAATTTCTGTACTCGGACAGAAGTGGTGCTGTGCGGACTCGCTTCCCCTTGAGGCATTCAGCCTGAAGTACATCACTCGAAATCTCCTGCCGAACGTCATGTACTTTATCACTGGGTTTGAGTTCCCCTACATTCTGTCGCTCCCGGCACTCTGGCTCGGACTCTCCTCACGCAAACATACGCATCGATTTCTCTTGTTCTGGATCGTTGCTTTTTTTATCCTCTACTCTCTGTATTACGCAGGACTGTTCGTAACGGCCGAATTTTCCGGATCGTATGCTCGATACTTCCTCATCATGATCCCGCCACTCCTCCTGCTCTTTTCAGATACAGTCGCTTCGCATCTCATACCACATGCACGCCAAGCAATAAAAAATGGAGTTATCGCTCTTATCTGTATCGCAGTCGGCTCAGCACAGCTTACCTACAGTTTTTGGTCATATCGCGACCTCATTGTCTATCCGCCATCGATGTTCAACGCAGTAGATCAAGGCCCGATCTATGTTCATGCGTACCTCGAGAATGTACTCTTGCCGAGTATTCCGAAACATGCAGTGGTCATCCATCCAATCACCTCGATACCACTTCTGCATGGCCATACCACGGTTTACTACCAGTATTTTCTTGAGAACGATGAGACGATAACGTACGTTCATAAACTACTGAAATCAGGCAAACGAGTTTTTACGATGAATGCAATCGACTGTAGCTCGGTCCCGTATAAGTGTGAAAAGATTAATCGGGTCTTTGTGGCAAAGCGGAGCCCGCTGAATAAACCTGAAACAAGCTCGATATTCCAGATCTACGAGCTCTTTCTGAAGTGAATCTCCGTGGTTACGGATCTACAGGCGTGGTGGGTGTCGGACTGAGTTGATCCGGTAGCTGAGTAGGCGTTGGGCTTAGGGTTGCACTCGGCGTCGCCACTCCCGCAACCTC
This sequence comes from uncultured Gammaproteobacteria bacterium, assembly GCA_964404095.1. GTDB lineage: Bacteria > Patescibacteriota > Microgenomatia > UBA1406 > GWC2-37-13 > CAZLQR01. The sequence goes on from CAYOIN010000007.1 coordinate 34,434, forward strand.
TCCAGTGTTGAGCTCGGCCGATCCGGTAGCTTCTTGGATGAGATCCTCTGTCGTCTTTGTTACGGATGTCTTCGCATCTTTCACAGCGATCGCCTGCCACGAATAGGTGATGTCGACCGGCGCCGGCTTATTCAGCATAATCATGAAGCCTTGAATACTCTTCCCGGTAATACCCTCCTTCAGATCCTCGCCGAGCACAAGATTCGCGATCTTATCCTGGCATGCGCTCTTGCCTTCAACCGCAGCGCACTCACCCGAAGCAATCAGCTCCTGGTACATCTGGTCCGTTACCTGCGGCACATTGATACTCACATTCACGATCGGCTCCGATCGGTACGCCTGATTAAACGCGACGTCGACAAATCGCTCACCCTTCTTGATCGTGGCATAGCCTGCGGTATCTGCATTAAACTCAACCTGACCTTCGAAGCGTACCGTAGCTTTGAATGCAACCTCTGCCCAGAACTCAGCCTCAGCCTTAAACGTAACCTTGTTCCAGAACTCGGTGAGACCCTTGTAGATGTAACTACGAACTGCGATGACTGGATCATTATTCAGATTCGCCGATGTCGAGGCCAACTCGCTTGCTCCGAAGCCGATCTGGTCGTCCTGCTCAAGCCCGAGCTCTTCGCCGAGATAGTATCCAACATTAACGTGGACCAGAATTGTTCCGGTGCCGGTTCCGTTAAATGTCTCCATTGCGGTACCGAGGATCTTACCTGCCTCGGTTGCCTTCATACCTTCACCCGCGATCATCGATGGCGTAATCGCATCACCAACCTTAATCGACCCTCCGGTTGCATTTACCTTCACCGGAACACGCCCGGTAAGTGCGACCGGAACGGTGTTCGCCGCTGCTACTCCGAGCTGAAGCCCTGGAGCCTCCGAAACAACACCGAGTAGTTTACGATCGTATGGTCGAGAAGATTTATCGACCTGACCGGCCGAAGCTCCGAGCGAGACGATTTCACCGGGGTGGATCTCCTGCCCGTCCGGAACATAGTAGTTCTCGGCGAGATCTGCTCCACCGACGAGATTGGGGATATCCGATGATGTGTTCACGGTCTCTACATCGTTTGTGAGTGCCTGCTGTTGGGTCTTGCCGTCGCGCACGTCATCTTGGACGAAGGCGAAGAGATCTACGAAGAGACCACGCGTCACAGTGATTGTTCCGCCGTTTTGTGCAACCATCATCATCGGTTTCAACATGCCGGTCGGGATATTTGAGGTAATACCAGAGCCGCACTCACTGAGACCGACACCGTTTGATACATCCGGATCGATGAAGAAGTGCACATCGTTGGTTGCCCGGGCCTCGATACGCATCAGTGCCCATGCATTGGTTGCAGTGCTAATACTCGCTCCGGTACAGGCAACGGTCGAGATATTAGTCGCGGCGGTACCGTTCTGTACCCATCCATTCCACACGGTGCCTGCGGTCGCATTGGTACCGGTTTGGGTCTGTGTTCCATCAAGATTGGTAAAGGAGATGAGATTATTGTTTGCGGTGAGCGTAGACTTTCCAAAGTATCCCTGCGTGTGCTGATTTGCACCAAGCCAGAAGAAGAGATTATTGTTGCTCGGAGTGTTGGTCTGGGTATACGCAGTATCAGGACGCACCTTATAGTACATAATGAACTTGTTTGCTGCATTCAACTGTGCCATTCTGGTAACATTCGATCCTGCGGTATCTCCATGATAGACTGCGCACCAGGTGTTAGGTGAATTAGTAACGGAGTTGGAGTCGAGTTTAATATACATCGCGCCGTTTAACTGATTGTTCGTTCCGTAGGTTAGATTGGTATTACCGCCACCCACACCGACCTGACATCCCACCTGCTGTGTGTTGGTGCCTCCTGCGCCGGTTGCGGCCTCGTCTACGATCCAGTCTTGATTGTCTCCAAGTTTCGAGGCTCCAGAGATGTCCGCGGACGCTGAGCCAGGATTGATGAAGTTATCCATTCTGTACGAACCGTCAAGATTGATGAACCCACCGGCCTCCCAGACACCAAAGTTAGCATCTCCAAAGTACTCCTTGAGTCGCGCAAGTGGAAGATCTCGGCTATTTCCTCCACCGATGAAGCCATCGGTGATTGCGAGCTGTCCACCATTCTGAATTCTCAAAGTGGCTGCAGCAGATGCGAAGTAGATATCATCATCAAATCCCGTTCCGATACTTATACCTCGCTCTGTCGCGCTCGGACTTGCTCCAGCTATCAAAACTAATAGGCCATTAAGCGTGTCTGCATTAGAGCTTGATTCTGTTAGATTTATCTTTACTCCTGAGTTGAGGTCTCCAGAGTCTGCATCTGCCGAGGAAGTGAAGTTAACTGCGATACCATCAAAGGCCGCTGAACCATTTGTAGATGCGAAAATATCGATCATATCGTCTGGCGCTGTTGTGCCAATACCCATGAGCCCGGATCGCTCAATGGTGAAAAGGTCTGTTGTACCCGAATCATTGAATCTGAGCTCGTTTGCATTTGCGTCATATATGATGTGCATTCCGGTTGTTGCCGCAGAGTCTGTCCCTTCGAGGAATTTGAGTGAAAGAAGGCCGGTCGCACTCCCTGTCCTGAGATCTGCGGTTGCGTTTGTGTCGGAATAGATATCCAACTGATTGCCTGGGGCAGTGGTGCCGATACCTACATTACCGCTCGCATTTATAACGAACGCGGTCGGATCGGTAAAGGTCCCATCATCTCCGACATAGAATGCGAGCGCGCTGCCTGATTGAGAAAGTTGGAAGGTCTGATCGGTTGTAGTGTCAGATAAAGTGATCTGAATATTTCTGCCATCCGTGGTTGTGATGGTATTCCCACTGTCATACGCGGACTGTAGTGTTGAACCTGTCCCACCGTCGAGCTTGATCATCGAAAATTCGCTTGAAAAATATGGCGCGCTATTACTACCAATAATGGACAGATTGCCTCCAGAATTCTGATAAACCCAGGTAGTGACGTAGTCACCAGCAGAAAGTTGGTAAACAGTCGTAACGGTTTGAGATGGGAATGTACCGTTCGTATTTCCAAACTCTTCTCGCGCAAGATCATTACCACCATTTAGTCGAATTGCGACCACCCGTCGTCCAGCATCCGCACCCGCTGACCAGTATATGGAACTTGATATCAAGTACTTACCGCTCACCGGGGCAGTAAGTCTATTCGTATTCGATCCTGTATCATGAAGAGCTGCAGTGTCATAGTGTTCGCTATTAAAAGTGAGGTCCGGCACGCTTCCGCTGTTAATCGTAGTATTCGTTGTGTTATAGACTCTTGCGCTAATATCTTGCCCTGCAGTACCACACGTCAATACTCCTCCTACCGTTGTTAACGTGCAGTTTGCGAACCCTGAATCAAGGAACTTCATCGGTGAATCCCATCCTGATCCAATCTGGATCGCATACGCATTCACCGATCCCACAGCTGAAATGTTCCCAACGTTTAGGCCTAGGAGAGTGTCAGCATCGGACGACTGAGCGGTGACGTTGATATTCAAGGCTGCATTGGAGTCCGCAGAGTCGGTATCGTCGGACTGAGTGAAGTCAATCTGGAGTCCGTCAAATGAGGTGGAGCCGGAGGTTGAAGCAACAATGTTCACCTTATCTGCCGGCACAGAGGTTCCGATGCCAAGTAGGTTGGTCGGCGTGCTTAAGGACACTACATTTGTTGTGGTGATAAAGGATCCACCGCTTCCCCCACCAGTATCGTCGGTTCCACAGGTAAGTACACCTGCTACCGTTTCGAGTGCGGTACAGGTAGTGAACGATGCATCCGAGAACGCGATGCCGCTACCGGAAACGCCGCTGAAAATAACCTTTCCAGTAGTGCCGTTGTCGACTATGGTAAAGAGTTTATTTCCACTGTCGTCATTAAAGAAGTACGATCCCGATGCAGCTATTCCGATATTGGTTGTGGTATCTGCGAAGTAGAGATTGCTATCCCAACCTGCACCGATAATTAACGCTGTTTCACTCGCGCCAAAACCGTCGTTTAAGTCTGCGATCTTTATACCGTATAGCGTATCGGCTGAAGTCGACTCTGAATATACATTAATGCTGAGTCCTGCATTGATGTCGGTCGCATCTGCATCGTTACCCTGTGTAAAGCTCAAATCGATACCATTCACATTTGAAGTTGTTGTCCCGACGAAGGAGTCCGAAATTCGTAACAAACTTGATGACTGAGAGGTGGAGGTCACAATCGATATTGCGCCACCTTGCCCAGCGCTGGTGATATCGAGCACGTATCCTGTACACGATGCGCCGGTGCCACAGTTTTGTGCGAGAGAAAGAATATTTGATGTATCGAGGAATGATCCAGATGTCTGCGTAAGCGTGCTTGAGAACTGAACAAGATCCCCGGTAATGTTATAAGCCGATCCTGAGGTATTCATCGTGATGCCTCGTGCAGCGGTTATAAAGTTACTGGTATCCGTTAGATTGGAACCACCAGACTTCTGAAGATTACCTGACATTACGAAACCGTCATAGCTGTATGAAGTTCCAGCCATGGCTGTACCAGTGTCGATATTCAATACCGTCCCCGAAGTGCCCGCAAGAGTCGCGGCGATACCTACCCCCGAATTCGCGACGTTGGTGAGATTAATACCGGTTTGGCCACTACCGAGCGTGCCGATTGATAGGTGAGTTGTTAGCGTTCCACTTGTCGCGATTCCGGTGGTCAGTGTTCCACCCGAAGTATCGGTAATCTGGAGTCCGGTCGTAAGGTTGGCACTGGTATTGGTGATGAGTAATCCAGTCGTCATTGCTGATCCAGATACGCTAGAGTCGATACTAATTCCGGTATCCCAGCCGCCACCAACATTTATACCTCGCTCCGTTACGCTCGAGTTAGGAATAATACCTGCAATATTAATTCCATACAGACTGTCTGCTGCGGTTGAGGAGGATGTAATAGCGATATTGAGCCCCGCATTGACATCCGTCGCATCAGCATCCGATGATTGGGTAAAGCTGATCTGGAGGCCATCAAGCGATGCAGAGCCATTTGTAACTCCTGAAATGGAAAGAAGGTCGGCCGGGGCGGTCGTTCCTATACCCACCATATTCCCGGCTGCATCAACAGAGAAGGTGCTTCCATCGATACTCAGACCATTTACTCCTCCAGAGAGTGAGATATTGGTATCTGCTGGGAGGTAGATGTTGTTTGCATTGATAGTGACCAGATCATTCGTTGCATCCCCAAGGGTGGTGTTACCACCTACGGTGAAGTTGGTTGCAACCGAGAGTGCGCCAGAGTATGACCCTGAGCCGATTACATCAAGTGCAACGGTTGGAGTGGAGGTTCCGATACCGATCTTGTCGGTTGAAAGGTCTCCATAGATGGTGTTACCGATGTTGAGAACCTCATTCCCCGATGCTGAGGTGTTGTATCCGATTGCGATGCTCAGATATCCGGCAATTGAGTTGGTTCCAATAGCAACTACACCGGAACTGGTACCCGTAGCAGACTGGCCGATAACCACTGAATCGCCACCGATTGAGAGGGCGCTATTACCAATCGCGATTCCACCACTCGAATTAGTACCTGAGTTTGCATTACTACCGAGCGCAACACCTCCTCCTGCGGTTGCAATCGCTCCATAACCTATGGCGGTGTTATTCGTTGCACCGCCAGCAACCGTCGCGTTCGCGCCGAACGCCTCACTCTGATAGTGGCCCTGAGCATTTGAGAAGTAGGAAGTTGCTCCGGTCAAAGTCACATTCCCTGTTACTATGACATCGCCAGCGGTTCCTTTGTCAACAATGCTGAAGAGTGTGCTCGTTCCATCGGTGAAGGCGAATGTGCCAGAGTTTGCAATTGCGATATTGGTAGTTGTGTCATTAAAGTAGAGATTACTATCCCATCCAGAGCCAATCTGAATTGCATAGGCATTCACTGATCCAACGGCTGAGATACTCCCAATGTTTACACCAAGGAGAGTATCGGCATCGGATGAATACGCGTACGGTGTGAGGTTAATGAGTGCATTGATGTCGCCGGATTCATTATCGTCCCCTTGAGCAAAGATTATTTGGAGCGCATCCGATCCATTATCGGTATTCCCAACACCCGTAGGCCCGGCGAAATTGGAATCGGCAATTCTGACAATATCCCCTGGGATGATGGATGCTGAGCCGTAGGCAACGTCTGAGAGTAGATGCGTTGCACCAGTAGACCCTCGCGCACCGCCTCCGGTCAAAAATAACCCATCACCGCTGGTGATTTGTAATGCATTTTCGAATTGGATTGTATTTGCAGTTGGATCTGCGAGATAGATACTTGCATCCCACCCAGATCCGATTCTGAGACCATGCTCAGTAACCGAGTCTTGATTATTGATAGATGAAATATTCACTCCATATAAACTGTCTGCAGCGGTTGACGAAGAGGTGATGTTGATGTTTAGACCGGCATTGGTGTCTGCCGAATCATTGTCCGATGACTGGGTGAAGTCGATCTGTAGTCCATCAAATGATGTGGAACCTGAGGTGGAGGCTAGAATATTAACTTTGTCTGTTGGGGTCGAAGTACCGATTCCAACCCAGTCAGAGGAAGTTGCAAGATATGCGGTCGCAGTTCCGTCGGTCCAGACTCCCGCTCCACCAGAGTCATCAGTTCCGCAGGTAAGCATTCCGTTGACCGTCTCGAGAGCGGTACACGTAGTAAATGATGCATCAGAGAACCCTAGAGCAGATCCAGAGGCTCCTGCAATTTTTGCGGTTAAGGTAACAGTATCAGACGTTGCATCACCAAGGGTTGTATTCCCACCTACGGTAAAGTTGGTTGCAACCGAGAGTGCTCCGGAGTATGATCCTGACCCTACAACATCAAGAGCAACGGTTGGTGCGGTGGTCCCTAATCCAAGATTTCCTGCAAGATAGCTCTGTGCTGGAGCTGCAGAATAGAGAGCATAGTTATTTGCGGCTGAAGCGATGAAGCCCATGTATAGTCCATAGTTGTATGTCGCTGCCGATATAGAATCGATATAAAGACCGTAGTTATTATCGGCCAGTCCGCTTGCATATAGATATCCTCCATAATGATTTGTTGTGCCTGTTGTACCTAATGTGGAGGATGAAATTCCATAGATCCCATATACATCAAGCGTTGAGTTATCCGCGACAGTTCCCGACGGTGCTGTCCCATTGGTGAAGCTGCCTCCATAGGTCTTGACCTGTGTTTGATTCGCCGCATTACTAAAGAGAACTGAGGGTGAAACAAGCGCTTTGTATCCACCACTCTCCACAGATCGAGGGGCGTCCGAAAGGCCAACGCTATCGTTAATGGTGAGTGTCCCATTTACAACATCTCTCGTAGTGAAGGCGGTTATACTCTGGGTATTTGCAGATCCGTATGTGTTTCCGTAAGTGATTCCCGAAAGCGACATACTCTGTGTTATGCCGTATATCCCAAGGGCAACATTTGCTTCACTTTGTGATGCGGTTACTGTTGGGTTAAATTCAAAATTGGCATTGCTGATGGTCCTCGTGCCGCTCGTTATGGTGCCAAGATTGGTTGTATTAACAATGTTAAGTACCGTAGAGCTCTCACTAGAATTGTTCGCTTGAGTAATATCGATTATTCTACTGTAGTCGTTTGCGCTACTCCCTGCCATCGACATGAGATAGTCTGACTGTGGGGCCTGCTGTAGACCTACTTGACCAGAACTATTAATCTGGAATAGATCTCCATTCCCGACTGTGAATAGTGAGTTTGGCGTCGAGTCACCAATCCCAACATTCCCTGAGAACGAGGCAGTACCTGAGGTGACGGTAAAGAGATTACCGGTAGCTGAGAAGTCATCTGCTACGGTTACTGCTCCAGTTGAGTTAAGGATTGATCCCTGGAGGTTAGATACTCCAGTGACTGCTACTCCACCTGAGAAGGAGGCGGTACCTGCGGTTGTGGTGATCGTGTTGTTCCCAAACGCAATAGAGGTATCTGTTCCTGCTGAGGCATCAAAGGTCCA
>CAYOIN010000008.1:0-41330 GCA_964404095.1 uncultured Gammaproteobacteria bacterium
GTCTGAGCCGTGTGGCGCGACCTCCCGCGAGTACGATTCCCTTCATAGTTAGAATATGAATAATGCTGTAACTAAGAGCAATACGCCCAAGCTAATCAAGATGTATTCTAGCACATTTTTCATATGGAGCGTCTCTTCTCGTGCGTGATGCCAGATTCCCCAGATGGCATAAAAACATGAAAAGACAACAACGGTCATATAACTTGCGAGTCGCTGCCCCTGAAAAAATGATAGAAACATAAAAAAGAATGCCGTTCCGGTAACAAGTGCAAGATAGTCGATAAAACTCTCGGTCAGCTCGGCTTTGATCGCTTTCTGAATATGACCCTTCATATATATACTTCTTAAAGAATCGATCCGTTGACTAATAATAGTATGGTTGCGGCAGCGACAGCAACTAAGAAGATAAAGTGTGCAAGACTCTTACCATGCATGCGAACAAGCTTCAACTTTGATGCCATGTAAAAGTCGAGCGCAAATACCCCGAGTAAGAATACGAGAAATCCAAACGCCAACTGTGAAGAGGTAAACGGAAGTTGGATCTTTGGTGTAGGAGTAATCGAAACCGCTGTCTGGGTAAACTCCGCGAGGACCGACGTGCTCTTCGTCGACTGCTTTGTCGAGGTTGTCTTCTGTACTTTCTTCTGTACCGTAGCAGACGGTTTCCCAAACATCTGTACCACTAGCGTGGTCTGCTCCCCGCCGAGTGTACCATTCACCACCGCAAAACCAACCTGGGTAAACTCCTTGCGGAGAATATTCTCTCGATGGCTGGGTGAGTTCATCCATGCATTTACCACATTCTTCGAGTAGAGAAAGTTCTTCGCGAGATTCTCTCCCGCCACATCGTAGCGATACCCAGACTGCGTAATAAACTGCCACGGCGTTTCACCGTTTGGGCCATAGTGAGACCAGTAGTTATTTGCAAACATATGGTTCGCCTTGCTCCCTGCGGCTACCGCAAGTTGCTGATTGTAGGTAAGCGCGCCCAGACCATTCCGACTTCGCTCCTCATTGGTATATTGATAGAGTTTGTCGACGGTGATGTCGGTTGCAAGCCCGAGAATGTTACCGAACGGTAACGCTACAAAGCGATTGAGTACCACTAATGCAAACCCGATGATGAGATATGCTGTTAAGGCGTCGTGGTGGATGATCTTGGCTCGATACCGATTGTGCTCGTTTGGAAGGAATAGATAGTGAAATAATCGTTTTACTGCCCGAATCATAAGAATCGTTTCAATGTTGTTATGTGATACTTACTATAAGCATACATCAAACTCATGCCAAGAATATCGATTCCCACATCTCGGACCTTCCCCTCTCGTGTTGGCACAAAGGTTTGATGTACTTCATCGCTGATGGCGTACAAAACCGCAACCACAAACGCCACGACCCAGGCGCGCTTCTTGTTTCGCTCCTTCCCCTTAAGCACCGCTCGGAAGATCAAGAAGTAGAGCGCCGCATACTCGATCACATGGAGCGACTTAAAGAAGATAAAGTTAATACTGTATACATCAGATACATGCGCTCGTTCACGTGAAGAGAAAAAAAAGATAATCGCCATCCATGCAATCACCGGACCCCAATACCAGAGAAATTTCTTCACAGTATGATTCTAATGAAGATCCACCCCGCTGTCAAAAATGAACTAATGAGTGTCAAGATACTCGTGTAGGTGAACAGTGTTTTTTTCTCTGCCACCGATGCTGTCGAGCGATTCAACTGTTTTGATTCTTTATCTTCACCGAGATTGTTGCCTGCAGGAGGAGCGATATAGAGCGCATCGGTTGGCGATCCTTGAACGTCTAACCTCCCAAGCAACTGTTCATGGCTTCGGCTGAATTCATTCCTCAGAGTTGGGGCGGACAATACCGGCTGAACTGTGGTCGGTGTGGGTGTGGGTGTTGCATCGACATCAACACAACCACTATTAGAGTATCCACGAGTGGGACGCTGCAAACAAAATACCGTTCCGGTAAACGACTGCCGAGCAATACTATTCGATTTCTCGACACCATCGTATGAGAATGATTCTATCTCCCGATCAGTGGGTGTGAGAAGTCGAACCGAGTCGGCATCGTTATTAAACATGGAGCTGGTTTGGTCCACAACCCCGAATGAATACCCCGGAATGGTAAGAGTAAATTTTTTTGGCGCCGAACCACCATTTGCGATGTCATCGAGCTTCCAGTCTTCGAGTGTGACCGGAAACTCATTGTCATTATATAACTCGACCCACTCATGCTCACCGGTGGTTGGATAGGGATATACCTCAGAGAGATAGATCGCCTGCACCTCAGGCGCTGGTGAAGGAGTTGGCGATGGCGTGAGGACAGGCGTTGTTGTTGGTTGTGATGTTGGACTTACCGTGGGGGTGGGTAGCGAAATAGCGGTGGGAGTGGGCTGTGGTGTTGGAGTGGAGGTGGGAAGATATACACAGGACTGACCGTTGAGATTGTACTGGTTTAGCGTTGCAGAACCCGTTGCCCAAACGTCAGCACCATCCGGAACTCTCTGAAAGGTAACTCCCGATCCCGAACTTGCCTTATACTCAAAAAGGTCGGCAAGCTGTGCCGAGGGAGATGTCGGCGGTGCGGTTGAGTTGAACAATCGAACCGAGTCCGCAGAAGTTCTGTTCAGGTTAAATGATCCATCGAAACTCATGCAGGCATTTGGATAGAGCAGCGTTCCTTCCGGAATCGTGAAGTAGGTTGTGCCACCATTATCGTCGATAAACCAGTTTGAAATATTCACGATCTCCGACCCGGTATTGAGGAGCTCAACAATCTGCGGCGTTGGCTCGATGAGAACCTCATTTATCTTAACCGCAGCAACCTGACCGTAAGTATGACGAACAATACTGAATAATACAGAAAGGATAATGATGAGTGCTATTCTCTTCACAACTCAGATGTACACCAAAAGACCGATCTTGTCAGTCGCTTATATGCTACAAATGTGAAGTTATAGAAGATGATGGTGAACTAGATCGTTGCGAGAGTTCTATACGAGAAGTTCTCGAAGAAATGGCGGAGAGGGAGGGATTCGAACCCTCGATGACATTGCTGCCATACTAGTTTTCGAGACTAGCCGAATCAACCACTCTCGCACCTCTCCAGGTACGTATAGTATATCACTTTATTCCAGCCTATTAGAAGGCGCTATGGAGCGCTACGACGGTTACAGTTTAATAATCTCTGTGGGGATCTTGTGTTTTTTCGCGATCGTTAGAATTTCATGGTCGGTTGTTGTGGCAACGGTCTGGTGATCTTTCACTAAGCTCAGAATCAACTCTTTATTCTTTGCATCGAACTCTGAGAAGATATCGTCGAGGAGGAGAATGGGACTAAACTTCATCACTTCTTCAAAGTATCGAATCTCACCAAGCTTTAACCACATCAGTGCGAGTCGTTGTTCGCTTCGTGATCCGAAGTGCTGAACATTCTTATCCTGCAACACAATCTGAAACTCATCTTTCTGTGGTCCAAACATCGTCCTCCGTGTCTGCAGCTCAAGATCTGCGTACTTCGCCATCTGTTCATGAGTAAACTCGTTGCGAAGATAGGTGATCTGAAATACTCGACCATCAACTGTCTGATGCTTATTGAGGAAGGCACAGTACTGCGCCCGAACCGCCGTAAGATACCGAGCGCTTTGAACGCAGAGCTCATTCCAGAACGCAATTTCACTCCGCAACTTCTCGATGTATTCGTAGTGCTCAAGAATTTTATTTCTTCGTCGCACTGCTCGTTCATATGACTCAAGGTGCTTTTTGTACTGCAGGTCGAACTGCGAGATAAGTTTGTTGAAATAGGATCGTCTTCGGTCTGGTGAGCCGGTGAGCATCTCAATCTGTTCAGGAGCAAACAGCACAACCCCCCGAGACTCCTGTCGATATTGACGTAACTGCTTCTTTGTTTTATTAATAAAAAATGATTTGCGGTATCCCGTTTCTGATCGGACCAGTCCCGCCTTACAGGACATTCTCGTGTCATGATCGGTAAAGATTCCCTCCACATATGCTCCCGCCTTATTGCCGGCTAGGACAAGCTCGTCTTCCCTGCTTTCCCGGAATCCAGTTCCGTAGACAAGAAAATAAATCGACTCAAGGCAGTTTGTCTTCCCCTGTGCGTTATCACCGATAACAACGGTCAGATGTTCGCCAACAGGAAATACCGATGATGCAATGTTGCGAAAGTTGTGCAGGGCGAGCGTTACGAGGCGCATACCGCAGATTATACTATGAAGAGATTACTGTCCCGATGAATGAATCATCTTCATCGAGTATTTTGTGAAGATTATCAAAGTTCTCACCAGATGCTACCACAACGGTCAATCCCAGCTCCTTTGCAAGCTTGACCGCGACCGGATCGAATGGCGCATTCATTCCAGGCGACCACTCACTACCCACCATAGCTTCCAACTCGGTCCAGGTCATCTTATGGATTGGCTTTGCATCGGGAAACTGGCGCGGGTCTTGTTCGTAGATGGTATCGATATTCGAAAGATTGATGATGAGCTTAGCGCCGTAGTCTCGCGCGAGGATCACTGCGTCATAATCGGTCGACCAACCGGGTTTCCAACCTGCACCGATCACGACCGGTTCGGTCCAGTTCTCAAGTCGGCGATCATAATCATCGATAATCCTTGGATTAGCGATGTCCTGAAAAATTGTTCTCAGAAGGTGCGCATTGAGTCGAGTTGCGTGAATGCCAAGCCAGTCAAGATCTTCATGCTCGAGTGTACCAATGACCGCTTTTCCTGCATCACGGTAGGTGCGAGCCAACGTTCCTCCTCCTGCGACAAGGAAAAACTTCTTACCTTTTGCAACGTAGGTTCTTACACAGGCATTCAGATTCTGAAGAAACGGGACATTGATGCCTCCTTTTGGAACGATCAAACTTCCGCCAACCGAGATGACGATTGGTTTATTCTGCGCATCAATATCACTCATGAGCTACTATTGTACTCCACCGGTATAGATTTTTCTTATCTAAAAGATGTCCTGACCGATCCCAAACATCTGCGACACAAGTCGGGTGATGAGGTAGGCAACTGCTAATAAAATGGTGCCGATAATTCCTGAGGTGATCTTTGCTTTCGCTGACTTGATCTTTCCTGCATCACCACGAGACAGAACCATATCAAATCCTGCCCAAATAAAAACGAAGAGCAATATCACCATTGAGATGCCGTAGAGAAACGGCATGAGCTGATTGAGAACGCCCGCAGGAGTTTCGATCGGTCGACCATCGAAACCAACCGCCTTTCCGCAAATTTTTTGCCCGCTGACGGTTACACACTGTGCAATAAGACGTCCGGTCATTTCATTACTTTCAATACGATTGATAACACCATAATAATACCACCATTCAACATGAGAGAAAAGATAAGGTATGAGTTAACGATCGCAAAAAAATTCTCAATGCTCGTAACATCCACGTAGGTCATAAACGGGAGTAGGTTTTCTCTAAAAATGTAGCCCACAGCGATAACGATAAGTGCGATCGGAATCACGTAGACCAGATCGACGAGATCTTGTTTTGACGAAAACATCGTAGATGAAATAGCAAACACGAGATAAGAAACGAGAGCGCCGATGATCATATTCATGTACAGTAATCGCCAGGTGTCGATGAACCAGAATACAAACATTGCAGCAAAGAACGGTGCGATACCGACAAGCAATCCTCGTACTACATCCTTCTTCTCATACCAAACCGTTCCAAGCTTCAGGGTGCTTCCCCGCACCTTTGGAATAAGTGTAATATCTCGCACCTTGAGATTGAGAAGCATTGCCATTACCAGATGTGACATTTCATGAATTAATGTTCCGGGAAAGTACAGAAGTGCCATCATCCGAAAAGCCGCTTGCGGATGCTTGAGAAAACGCGAAAAGAAAAAGAAGCAGGTGTGAATTGTTTTCCGTGAGACGAAATATAACAATACCGCAAGGAGGAAGAACAACGGAATATGAATCATGGATTCATGATACCACTTGGTGATACGGTAGGACTAGCGAGAGGAGGTTGTGATTCGGTAGGCGTGAGTGTTGCAGACGGTGAAGCCATTGGCATTGCAGAGCTCGTGCTCGCCGGTTGTTGAGGCTCGGTGTCTCCTGGCACCTGATCGGTCTGCTCTTGTTTCGGAGTTGGTGTATCGATCGCCCGCTTCTGTTGTTGTGTCACAAGGTACCAGACCAGGAGCCCAAGCGCCAAAACCACCCCAAGGGAAAGCCCGATTAATGCCGTGTGGAGCTTCCTTCCCTCGTGATCTTCAAGATGGAGCGGTGTGAAGTTTGCAGTCATGATTCTATTGTGAAGAATAATACCTCGTTTGTCAAAACAACTACGCAACTTTGCTAAGATGTATATATGAATACGCGCTTGATCATGGGTATCGCACTCGCAGGTTGTATTTTGATCGGTATATGGATCACTGCACTCGGATTCCAACCAAAATCCAATCTGACAACCGATCCCGATGCGATTCTCATACCAACCCCGGTACAATCTCGTGCAGCAAGCGGTTCCTCGACCCCACAGATCAACGACCTCGATCGGCTCAGCACAGAAGAACAGGAGCTCATAAAGAATGTCCAACTTTCTCTCCCTGTTGAGGACGCTACAATCGCAATCGCCTACTCTCCAATCACACAGCAGTTCTTCGTACAGAAGAAGAGTGAACAAGCCGATGCAACATTTCGGCGCTTTTTAGCAAATAATGAACTCGGGTCCTTTTTCGACTCACAACCAGAGTTCTTTCTCTTTATCGATACCGATCTTGAGGAAGAAATGTTGCGCATTGAAGAGGACGCACGAGATATCTTGGTTGGAGACGATGACGATGATGAGTTCGCTGAACCGCAGAAAACAAATGAAGATAAGATCGATGAGGTTGTTGCGCAAATGAATGCACTGAAGAACCTCGTCGGCGTTATTTTCTCACCACCGCAGACCAACACGCCAACTCCCACTCCGTTACCAACGCAACCGGCGATCGCACCAACTCAACCAGAAAATCAATCATCAAGAGATCTCGATTATGCTGCGCGAAATAGTTGTTATCGATTTCGCATTAATCGGTGCGATGACATCCCAGAAACCCGACCGGGAGTCACGAACAATACCTATCCGGTTGATACCGCGCTCGTGAATGAGCTCTTCGCGAATCCGAACGCATACGGTCTTCGCAACCGCCGTTGGCAGTTTGACGCAGGCATGGTGCACCCGAAGCTTGTGAGATTTCTCAACGAATTTGTAAAGTCGAACACGCTTGATCGACACCTCGGAATCGCTGGTGGAACCGGCCGATGCTGTCGACGGAACGGGAGCACGAAAAGCCCTGCAACTGGTTGTAAACTCACACCTCATCGACTTGGCGTGGCGATCGACCTCGATACACTCAACGGCTCAAGATTCATCAAAGCAAAACAGAATGATCCCGGTATTCGTAAAGCGCTCGATTGGATTAATGCACAACAAGGCGCGCTTCGACCAGATAGTGTCACCATGTCCCCTGTTTTTGCCGGTATCTATCCGTTTCATCCAGACTCAGGACATGCAGACCATCTCCATCTTGATTTCAGTCGATCGCTCAACTGTCAGTAACAGAGCGCTCCACAAAGCAATGCTAAATTTGTTACCATGAGGTATTGATGAAAAAATCGTTCATTATTCTGATCGGAGTATCTATCGTTTTATTGCTTGCACTTATCGTGATCGTCTCCTCGATGCAGAACTTCAGATCGACGCCCGGTGACCAACCTCCCGGACAGAATCTGATACCTACGTCCGCGGTTGGATCATCATCCCAATTCCAGCGGATACCAGCGTCGGCTTTAGAAGAAGAAAAGGCTATCACGACGCTCGCACAGTCCTTACTCCCGGTACTCCCTATTGATGAAGATGGTGTGGAGATTGGGTACTCGGACATCCTCGATACATTCTATCTTTCCACCGACAGAGATGATGAAGTTCTTGAGCGTATACTTGCAAAACATGGTCTCCTTGAGACCTATCGATCCTCCCCTTCGAAGTTTAAGAAAGTCACGGGGAGTGTGTCAAAAAAAATTATGGACGATGAGGAAGTGTATCTCAATGCAGCAGGCGATACAGATGAAGAAGTGAGCCCGACCGTTGCAGTGAGCGATGATCAGGCAAAGCAACTCCAAGCGCTCGGTGGACTCGTACAAACATTCTTCGACTACTCTCCTCCATCCCCAACGCCAACACCGATCCCAACCGCGGTCATCCCAGGACCAAGTTCTGCGCCCGGTAGCCAAGGAAAAACCGGCGGTAATTCATATAGCACCTATAAGGTAGAGCTTGGTGTCAGTCAGGCAACCATTGACTCCATCAAATCAACCGGTATGAAGGTGGTTGGCGCAATGGTGCTTGGTGGGTATAAGAATAGGAGCATTGCATATGATCGATCAAACATTGCCTATCCAGGATGCAACTTCTTAGGTACGCAACCTGCAGGAGCTATGGCACATCACTGGCAACCTGGTGCAAAGGAACTCCAGTTGCTCGTGGAAAAAATTTGGTTCATCAATGATAAAACACCCGGCCACGGATATATCGAGGTGTGTAAACCAGGAGGAGTTAATACCAATCTTGGGAGCATCCACGGAGAAGGACGAGCGGTGGATAGTTATTTTTTCGCAACAGTGCCGGACCAACTCAAAAAAGGAAATATCGCACTTGGGTGGATGGTTGCCAATGCAGAAAAAATTGGTGTCCAGTATGCGAAGTACTGGAGAGTGCAGTGGTCTCCCGGGAACGGATTTACCTGTGTGACCGATCCAGCAAACCAAAAAAACCATGCTACACACCTGCACTTCGAACTCAACTGGGCTGGGTCGCTGCGAAAAACTCCACACTTCAACGGATCACCTGCAAAGAACGATGTCATTGCCATCAATCAAGAGATGTGTCCTAAGCTATACTAATAGAAATGAATAAACAGTTTATTATCCTCACCGGAGTTCTTACCCTTATTCTACTGGGAGTTATTGTCGCCACATCGCTCTTCAGAGTAAATACCGCAGATCAAAATCAGCCCGAGACTACGTTCTCAGTACCTACGACGGCACCCATCCCTCGAACCACAACTCAGTCACCATCCGAGAAACAAGAGGAACCCTTAACTCCGGCCGATCTTGCCAGGATCAATCAAGCTCGAGAGAAGCTCCCAATCGAAAGCGATGGATTACTGGTCGAATACTCAGCACTTCTCGATACATTCTACATCCAGAATACCGCTACCGACGAAGCTGCGTTTAATGCATTTCTTGACAGCAACAACCTCCGCGACCTCTACAACCGACAGCCAAATAAATTTAAGAAGGTTACGAAGAGCCCGCTTACGGCTATCGATGAAGATGAGCTCACCCTTCTTGTCGGACTCGATGACGATCATGAGGATGTCGTGGTTGCCGATAGCGAGCAACAAAAACAAATAGAAACATTGAGTAGTCTTTTTGGCGTCTTACTCGACTTCACCATCCCCACACCCGCACCAACTTCATCGCAAGGCGGACAGTCGGGAACTCCAGCCCCGCCACAGCCGACCTTTGCACCGATTACCTACTCTGGCGACACAACACAGATCCCCTGTGGTGCCGGTCGTGATCAAGGAGTGGCAGATGGATATAAAGATGGAAAGCTATTCAAGATTCGCATCTGCCGCGTACAAGGTATGAATGTCAACTCGCAGGTGTCCAAGCAGGTCGACCAGATGATCACCACAGCGCGGACAGCAGGCATCAATCTAACCGGTGGAAGCTTTCGAGATATGAGGGGCCAGATCGCGATTTACCAAGCATGGTGTAAACGAGATGGGATCGTGGGAAGTCCACCACCGTACCCAAAGGCATCAGGACAGACAATCCGATGCCCAGGTGGTGGAGCGCCTGGATACTCCAATCATCAGATGGGTATGGCGATCGACTTCAACTGTGATGGCGCCTTGATTCCAAAGTCATATGCGCAGGCATCGCAGAATAAATGCTTCCGATGGCTCCAAGCAAATGCATCACGATACGGTTTTCATGAGCTCGGGATGGGGAAAGAGAGCTCTCGTTCTGGGCCTGGGTATGAGGGTTGGCACTGGTCAGTAAATGGGAACTGATAGCTTCGTTGACAAATGAACTCAAACTTCATTAGAATGATTTGATGAAAGAACTCCTTCGATCGCTCCACTCCTTCACATCATTGCTTGGAAAAGTCACATTGGTCGCGAGCGTTCTCTTTGTCATCATCTCTGTCTTTAGTTTTTTCATCGCAAAGGATCGGCCGGTAATCGATGAGCGAAAAATCATCAAGGAAACTCGCGCTGAACTGTACACGTTCTTCAACAATAAAGAACTGCAAAAAACCAAAACCGATAAGCAACTCATGGCGTTGTACCGAGTAGGGGTCTGCGGCCTCATTGGAGAAGGTTGTACAAATAACCCGAATGATGGTGATCGTCTTATGAAGAATAGTATCGTTGGTATGGCGGGTAGCGCGCTTGCGTATCCGTTTAGTAATCCGCCCGCATCTGGTATGTACTGGACGAGGCAAGGACTCGAAAACGCAGGTTTTGTGCCGAAGACCTACGCAGCCCAAGGTATCGGATTTTCTGGACTACAACCACTCGCGCCTCTGTGGAGACTGATGCGAGATACCGCACTCCTGCTCATTGTACTCGTCGTTGTGATTATTGGCTTTCTCATCATGTTCCGATTCAAGATCAGTGCTCAGACTGTAGTGACGCTTGAGAATAGTCTTCCACGAATTGTAATTGCACTTATCCTCATTGTATTTTCATTCCCCATCGCAGGCTTTCTCATCGACCTTATGTATGTTGTAACCGCTCTTGCGGTTTCCCTCATCGCATCGAATGGCGTATACAACATTAACGCAGCGAACTATCATCAAAACCTCTTTGGTGGAAATACCGGAACGCTGTTCAATCTTGTACTGTGGAATAGTGACGCTCTCAGCATTGGACCTGCACTGTTCGCGATTATGCCTACCGCTGTAAACATAATATTTCGACTTTCACTCGTTGGTGTCGGTTGGATTGTAGTTAGTAAGGGTTGGCTCCCTAATCCGATCTCTGAAGCGCTGAAGACCGATGGAGAAATTTCCGCGCCGGTTAGAATTGTTGTTTCGATAATTTTAGCTTTAGTGTTTTCTGTTCTTGCGCCGACCTTACTGAGCTTAATGGTGATCATCCTCACTGGTCTTGCTGTCTTTATTAGAATCTTTATCATGATTTTCAAATCGTACATCAAGCTATTATTGCGTATTTTGTTTTCTCCGATAATCTTGATGATTGACGCTCTCCCTGGTAGAAAAATGTTTTCCTCTTGGATAAAGAACATTGCTGGAGATCTTCTCGCGGTGCCTATTACAGTTATTATGGCCATGCTCTCAACCATCATTGTAAACTTACCAGCTGGATCAGGTACACTCTGGCAACCTCCCTTTATATATACAGAGCCAGCGCGTGCAATCTATGTGCTCGTCGGTATGGGAATGTTGTACGCTATCCCAACTATTCACAAGATGGCGAAGCAGTTCATTGGCATCAAAGAGCAGTCATCTGGTCTTGGCCTTGGACTATTTCTTGGTGGAATCGGGGGAGTCGGCCAACAAGGTATGGGCGCATTATCGAAGTACTCATCAATCGCTTTTGGAATGTCTTCGCTTGGCCGATCGGGATTTCTCCCTGAAAAGTTAAAGAAAGTGATCACACAGAAATTCCCGGAAATGGGTCATCATCCGTAAGAAATCATATCCTCCTCATTCAAAATTAAGACCATATAAGACAGATAGCTCTTGAAGTGTTTGTGATTAATTAAATCCTGGTATACGCAGAACACTCACTCCGATGAGTCTTAGGAAGAATACTGAGAAGATGATTAAAAGTAGGCCGGTGATGCATGCTCGTAGATTCTCCCTTGCCTTCTTGATCTTTTCTGGATTCCCGCGAGATGTCTGGAGAATAAATGTAGCATAGAGAATACACAAGAGTGCCATAGAACCAGCAAGTCCAAAGCCGAAGGTAAACACAGTGCTACTAATGAAGGTGCTAACGTTGCCGGTCTTCATACATCCCAGACCAGTCCACACACCATTCCCCGTTGCGCAGGATACACAACTTCCATACTCCGATGTAGTTTTCAGATATCGATCACAAAGAACACTTGAGTTACCGGTCCGTTCGATACACTTACAGGCGGGTGTGCCAGGCGTACCTTGCGGCACACCATTCGTGCAGGGATTGAGAGCAGCATTTGCTGATTGCTTTGCAGAATCTAGTGAGTCGAGTTTGAACGCCCCCATAAGCATATCAGCCACACCCCAAACGAGATCTGACAAACAAACTTTTGGATCATCCGCAAATGGCACCGGTATTGATAAGCAGGCAAAATCAGGCCGTTCGGGTTCGGATTGCGCTTGAGCGGTACTACAGCATCGATTACCACCTAATGGATTGGTTGCATCCCCACAGGTCACACCTGGAATATCAGATGTACCTTGAAATAAATTCGAAATCGGATTGGGAGTTGGAGTCTGAGCGGTTACTAACCTTGCGGAAAGACTAAAAATCGATAATGTGAAGAAAACTATTCCCGCATAAACAAAGTTTCTCAGCATACAGTTATTGTACAATACTATTTCTTCCCACTCTCTTCTTTCAACGCCTTACTTATGGCCGTCCACATCATGAATCCAAGAGCCATAGGGATGAACTTTGTTATAAATTCTGTTGATATATCCCCGTGAGTTGCTCCGAAAGACTCACGCAAATCTTTACCCGTGAGATATCCATGTCTGTTTTGACGAACGGTTTTTTTATATGGGACTAACCCTAGGAATTTTTTATCAACAATTTCAACGTCATCTTCGACTCCAAGATCGAAATCATCCTTTGGGAGTAGTTTCATGCGCTCAAGCTCTGTGATAAATGTGTCTATCTCGCCTACTTCCCACTCCCATACCCCTCTAAATGTCCCAGCAAATTCAGCGGCAAGCGAGTTGGGTCTACCGATTGATCCTACCTTGGTAAGCCAGTTTTTGGCCATGGAATCCTTCTTAAAATATGCGATCGTAAGGCTTGCCATTGAGGCAACGAGTTGTCCCGCCCTTTCATGACCATGGATACCTTCGATGACGTGATGCATCTCATGCAGGGTGTGGACTATCTTATGAATATCATGCTTCGAATCGAGCGAAAGTGGTTGGAGTTCATTAATATACTCGACGATCTTCGCGTACACTTTTGTCTCTACCTGACCGGTATCCCCAAGTGCACGTGGTAGGACGCGTTTACCTGCGCCTCTCAGTGAGAGGAAGGTAGGATCCACTTCCTCTACGCCGATCGCGAATGGAAATTTTTTATTCTTCAATTTATCAGCAAACACATCGACATATCGCTCTCCCAGCTGTCCTTCGTATATAAACTCCTGAATCTTTTTGAATAGCTCGGCGGTCTGTTGAATTTGTTCTTCATTGCTTCCCGCAGCGCCAAGCACTCTTCGAATTTTAGCCTCATCCACGAAGTAATCGTCGATCTCTACTAATGAAAGGTCGTGGACATCACCCTGCAACACTAGCGCTTCATTCATCTTTCGACTCGTTTCCTCGCGCACAATTGACTCGACCATCATGAGATTCTGCATTCGATCATTCATCACATCTGCGTTCCAATCAAGACGTCGTCTTACCAACTCCCACGCTCGTACCCCACCCATCGACTGTCGGTCTCGCTCTACCTTGATCAACTTTGTTGGGATTCGTTGCGCGAGAAGATTTGCGAATGCATGGTTAACAAACCACGCTGTTTTATCCTTCTCACTACCTTTTAACTTATTAAAAAAGCTCTCAGAGCTGATTCCAAGCCGATTATCCGGACTTATGTACTTTGCAAAGATGTAATCTCGAAGCTCAGGCGTGAGATTGAAGTCGTTCATTCCAACGAATGGAATAAGCGCTTCGTATCCAATATTTTCCAACGCTTTCCAACTTCTCATCATGTCGATCGCTTGTGTCTTACCCTCCTTTATTAACCAACCCTCAATTTCCGCACTCGCTCGCCATCCTCCTCTCGTAAAATACCCGCCAACTTTAGCGAAGTTTGGCATGAAGTCGATGAAGAGCATCTCTCCGTCTGGCCTGTCGTGGAAGCTTGCCTTCCCGTTCAGATATGATTCTCGGAATTTCTGTGCCGACTGCCAGAGTGCGCGATGATCCCAATGCCCACGCATAAAGCTCTTGTCGATCTTCCCACCCATTCCAATAAGGGGGAGGAAGATTAATGGTCCTTTTTTCGCACCCTCTGTCTGCCACCTAAGGAAATGGTGCTGCGGATTGAGCGTTGCGGTTGCGGTCGCATCATTGGTATAGATGCTGGTAAAGGTTGCTTTTCCATTTTCCTTCTGCTGGTGCGGTTCTGCCCAAGCAGCAAGCTCCACTTCGGTAAGCAACACTCCCTTTGCAAGTCCAACCGCCATCGACATGGCTCGATTCAGTCGCCATTCGTTTTTATCTTCGAGATCATAGGGGAACAGCTGTCTCAACGCGCTTCTCACCCTTTGTTCGATCTTCGCGCGGTTGTTAAATTTGTCCTCCGAGAACATCGTCGGCTGATGTCGCCAGTCTACGAGCGCAAATTCTTCCTCAAGATACTTCGTATAGAGTCGGTAGGCAGTCATGAACAGGTGACTGTCAGGAAGATACATCATACTATCAATGTCGGTGGATGGGATCTGCTCTGCATACCGAGCGAGACCTCCCCAAAAGCCTCCTTCGCCTGCTGGGTTGTTAAAAGCAAGACGAACGTTGTGGAGATACGATCGTGTTTGAACCTCATGGTCGACCATATTCATCACATCCTCCAAGAAGTCGGTCACCCCAACCTGCTTGACACCTGCGGTCGGCTGAATGCGATACTCTCGCACTGTTTTCATACCCGCCTCTTGAATAATAGCACCGGTCTTCTTGTCCTTTATTTCTGGCATCTTGATATCTTTTTCTCCGAGATACTCTCGAGAATACCGTCGATAAAATTTCGTGGTACCAAAAAATTCAGCTCGCTCTTCCTCACTCATACGATGGATCTTCCTTCGGAGTTCTGAAAGGGCGCGCGTCATCTGAACCTGAACAATCTGACTCGAATCGTATATTCCACCCTGACCTGCCAGTTGCTCAAATGACTCATTCGGCCGTTGTTCATCTACGCGAAGGTAAAGCTTACTAAAGCGGAGCACTATCTCTCGCTCAACATCCTCACTCGTCAATCTCCACAGCTCTTCTTCCGATGGCTGTCGGTGAAATGATCGCTCATACTTTGCAGCAACGAGCCCCTTTCGCTCCTGCATATAGTCCTTAAAACCATCGAGCTGGTAGATCGCCTTCACGACCTTAAAATCCTCAATATCATCGCCGTAGAATGTCTTGAATGCATCGGCGTACTCTCGGCTAGTGATAATACTGGCCCAGTTGTCGCGATTTATTCCTTCGTGCTGATATTCCTGTGATGCAACACCGAACATTTCAGCGGCCTGTTGTTCATTGATCGCGAGCTTTCCCGCACGCGCAGTATCAACAATTGCATCCGATACTTTCTGCACAAACTCCTGACCTTGAGGTCCCCACTCATATCGTAACGTTTCGAACTGGACCTTCAGATCATCCGCGGTCTGCTCTGATTCAAGTAGCTTTGACACGATCGGCTGAAGATAGGCTGCGTTGGTGTCGGTCACTCCGGTTCCGAGACGACTATTCAGTTTGAGAAGTAGCTCTTTACTCGATTCTGAAGGAGCCTCAATAATTCCAAGCTCCACCGCTTTGAGTGCTCGGACGACGTCTGCTTTCGTACGTTGACGCTCCCCTTGACCTACTTCATGCCGTCTTCCTTCAATCTGAAGTTCGGTACTCCTTCTCTGTTCGTTTGCAGCAACCTCCGCATCCCGGATTGCGTCTTTGAGACGATTTGCGAGCTGTCGCAGCTCAAGCTCGTTGTCTCCAATCTGTCGAATTTCTTCAACGAGACGCTCTTGAATCTCTCGGGCAGAGAGTTCCTGTCGAGCTGCCTGGTTGGTCGACTGACCTGGTTGTCGAACTTCACGATTATCAGGTGGCATATTTTGATTATAACAGTAATCAAAAATGAAGTTTTTGAATAACGGAATCTGGAGCTAAATGATGCTCCAAATATGCTATACTAATAGCTCGGCCCTCTGAAGTGATTCTTCCTCGCTTTTAGAACGATTCGCCCTCTTTTGGCTCGTTTCCTTTCATATCAACCACGAGTCGTCGATCACGACCTTCTCCGGTTGAGTATGAAGCGAGATCTGGGTACTTGTTGGTGATGTACTCATGGATCACCTTTCGTTCATACGCCGAGAGACCTCGAATATATGAAGCGGACTTGAAGTCGAGCGTCTTTTGAGCAGATCGGTCTGCAATCTCGTGGAGTCGCTCTGTCTGCTTCTCACGATAGTCGTTCACATTAACAAGCAACTCGACCGATTCTCCGGTTTTCTTATACATCACTACCTCAAGAATTTTCTGAATTGCTTTGATGGTCTCACCATGGCGACCAATGATTGTTGGCGCTTCATCTTCTGCCTTTACGAGCACGTGGAACACGCCGTGATCTTCGGACACCTCGATGTCTACGTTGTCAATAATTTTTGAAAGAAGCTCATTCGCTTCGGTTTGAATCAGTTGGACCTTATCCATAGATAAAAAATAAAATTAATAATACGAAATTACTTGGTATTGACCTTACGATACTGCAGAATACTAAACAGAGAAAAAATATTCCAGTACAGCGATAGTCCGATGGGAAGCGTGTATGCAAAGTAACCGATCATGAACGGGAAGATGTACTTCATCTGGGTGTTCATCGCCTTCTGGAAGTCCCCACTCATATCCGACTTCTCAGGCTCGCCCTTCTTTTTCTTCACGACAGCCTTTGGTTCAGGTGCTTGTTGTGCCATCGAGACCGTTGCCTGGAAATACTGCAAAACTCCGGTAATGACCGGAATCAACAGATAGAACCATGCCCCTGCCTTCTGTGGTGTGATGGCAAGATTGAGTCCGAAAAAGTTCGGATCGATCGCTTGCTGAATTGCAATCGACTTTGAATAAAGGAGGCTGTTGATGCTCGACACTGCTTTTGTGCTTACGCCATCATGTAAAAATGCGTTCAAGGTGCTGTATAACCCGATGAACACCGGGATCTGCACGATTAAGAACAGACATCCGGAGGCTGGATTAAGTCCATGCTCCTGATACAGCTTGAGCTGCTCCTGCTGGAGTTTCTTTGGATCTTTCTTGTGCTCTTGGGTGAGCCTATCGAGGTGTGGTTTAATCTCCTGCATTTTGCGCGCAGTATGAATCTGCTGCTTGAAGAACGGATGCAGTAAGAATCGGATACCGACCGTTAATGCTATGATCGCAAATCCGAAGGCTCCCGGTATGTGCAGTGCGTGGAGAGCACTGTAGAGAGCTACAAGTACATTCAAGATAGGGATGACAAAGAGATCATTGAAGAAGTTGTGAGTAATCATGAATATATTAGACAGAAAGTTTCTTGCGGCCTCGCGTTCGTCGGCGAGCAAGAACCTTGCGACCTGTCTTTGTTGCCATACGCTTTAGAAACCCATGCTTTCGCATTCGTCGTCGTTTCTTTGGTTGGCTTACCTGTTTTCCCATATTGTTATTCTAGAATATATTTCTTTGTAAATTGCTGGTGAACTGCATCGGTTACGAATGGAACGAACGGATGCATCAGACGCAAACTCTCGAGATAGATCTCGGTGAGTAGTGTTCGAACCTCTATATTATCATTTCGGAGCTCTTCTTTCAACTCTTCAATGTAATAATCGGCAAAACGATGCCACACAAACTCATACATCACTCCAAATGCCTGAGAAAATCGGTACTCCTTCATCTGTGCGTGGTACTCCTTTACCTGAGCATCCCATTCGGTGCGTAATGTGGTAAGCATCTCTGCTTTAGAATCATCCGGCTTACCAGCGTCTGGATGCGCCTGCTGATTCATCTCAAGAAATCGCCCGACATTCCAAACCTTGTTCGCGAAGTTGCGCATTGCTCGCACCTTATCCTCGGACATGCTCAAATCGGTTCCGTCTCCTACCTCAAAAACAAGCGCTGCCCGAAGTGCGTCTGCACCATGCTTTTCGATCATGTCGAGTGGATTAATCACGTTCCCTTTTGACTTGCTCATCTTCTGACCATTCACACGAATGAGTCCATGCAGATACACGGCCTTGAACGGAACCTTCTTCGTCCGATAGAGTCCAAGCATCAGCATGCGGCACACCCACCATGGAAGAATGTCGTATCCTGTCTCCATCACCGAGGTTGGATAGAAATACTCAAAAAAATCGTTACTCTTCGCTGTGTTCTGAAGCGACATGAGCGTCGCAAATGGCCACTGCCCGGACGAAAACCAGGTATCGAAGGTGTCGGTATCTTGAACAAATGCACAGTCACCGCATACCGCACATTTCTCAGGCCGATCGACGCTCACAAACCATTCATCCTTACTCACGCACTGGTATGCCGGGATCTGTATCCCCCACACGATCTGCCGTGAGATATTCCAGTCATGAAAGTTCGTCAACCACTGGATGGCCGCTTTTTCGAAGCGTTTGTTGGTAAAAACAACCTTGTTATTCTCAATTGCGGCAATGGCAGCATCGGCCAGCGGTCGAACCTTTACATACCACTGTGGCATCAACAGTGGCTCGAGCGTTCGACTACATTTGTAACAGGTCGCAACGGTATGAGTGTAGTTTTGATCAACCTTTTCAATAAGTCCCTTTGTTTGCAGATCGTTCACGATCACCTCGCGCGCCTTTTTGACCTTGAGTCCTTTGTACGCTCCGGCAAGGTCGGTCAGCCGACCGGTCTTGTCGATCACTGTCTTAAACTCGAGATTGTGTCGCTTCGCCATCTCAAAGTCATTAAAGTCATGCGCTGGTGTAACCTTTACGACCCCTGTACCAAACTCTGGATCTACCGCTTCATCACCGATCACCTTAATGCGAAATGCTCCCAAGAGACCCTCAACCTCAATTTCCTTCCCAATCCATTTCTTGTACCGAGGGTCATCGGGATGCACCGCAACGGCGGTATCACCAAACTTAGTTTCTGGGCGGACCGTTGCGAGAACGAACGGTCCATACTTGAGGTAATAGAGCGGATCAACTTGCTCCACATGTTTCACCTCGAGATCCGAAAAGCCGGTCCCACAGTGTGTGCAGTAATTCACCAAGCGATTCTCTCGATAGATCAATCCTTCTGTAAAGAGTTGGAGAAAGGTCTCTTTCACGGTGTGGACAATATCTTCATCCAAGGTAAACTTTCTCTTTGACCAGTCGAGCGCGAAACCGAGTTTCCGCAACTGATTCTCCATCTTATCTCGGTTCTCGTGTACAAAGTCCCAGATGAGTTTGTAGAGCGTGTCGCGATCGTAGTCGAATCTGCTTTTCCCTTGTTTGGTGAGATGCTTTTCGAACACAAACTGTGTCTCAAAGCCGGCATGATCTGCCCCCGGAACCCACAACACCTCATCTCCGATCAGCTTATGGTATCGGATCATGATGTCTTCATATACATACATAGCATGCCCGAGATGTAGGTCTGCATTTGCATTTGGCGGGGGGAGAATGATTGTGAACGGTTTTTTATCACGATTGACCGATGCCTCAAAAAGTTTTTTTGTCTCCCACGCCTGATACAACAGACTCTCAAACGCCGAGGGTTTAAATGTTTTGTCCATAGGTAGTATTGACCGAGCTAAAGCATCACCATTATACCAAGTATAATGATTGCTATGAATTGGCTTGGATATTCGATCCAGTGGTATCTCACCCTCCTTTTCATCGG
Organism: uncultured Gammaproteobacteria bacterium; assembly: GCA_964404095.1. GTDB lineage: Bacteria > Patescibacteriota > Microgenomatia > UBA1406 > GWC2-37-13 > CAZLQR01. Next base: position 19,926 of record CAYOIN010000008.1, read on the forward strand.
AGTCATCTTCAGTCCGCTCGCGAAGCGAATTTTCGGTTCCGCTCCCGACCAAGGGTATGCGTTTGCTCGCGTAATTGGGATCATCGCCATTTCCTATACCGCACTCCTTCTTGGCGTTTTTCACATCCTCCCGTTTGGGTGGGTAGGCATCACAGCGATCACCGCGGTTTGTGCGATATTCACCTGGCGGCTGAAGGATCGACTCGTTATCACGCATCAGGTTCTTGTCGTCGAGGCGTTATTCCTCCTTTCGTTTTTGGGGTTGGTCTGGATTCGCGGGCAGGAGCCATCGATTCATGGGCTTGAGAAGTTCATGGACTATGGATTCATTCAGTCGATCCTTCGATCGCAGTACTTCCCTCCAAGGGATATGTGGTACACCCCGGAACCAATCAACTATTACTACTTTGGTCATCTGAGTGGAGCGGTACTTATTGCACTCAGTCGAGTTCCGTCTGCGGTCGGGTATAACCTCATCCTCGCCACAATCTTCGGACTTGCGATTACTCAAACCTACGCCATGATCGTGCGGCTTGTCTCAAGCGCACAACGATTTACCGGCCAGAAGCTATCACGGGTTCGAATAATTTTTTTTGGTCTCCTGGGCACCGTTCTTCTTAATCTGGGTGGAAATCTTCACACCATCTATCTCTTCACCAAAGGATATCCGAACGATCATCCAATCCCATTCTGGCAGATCATGAGCGCCTTTAACCCAACCGCATACTGGTACCCCAATGCAACTCGCTTTATCCCGTACACCATTCATGAGTTTCCATCCTACTCCTACGTTGTTGCAGATCTCCATGGTCATGTCTTCGACATCCCGTTCGTTCTCTTGACCATTGCTCTGCTCTTTGTGTTTTTTACACAAACGAGGATTTCAAACTACGCATTACGCATTACGAATTGGTCCAACATACGAAGTACGTTGTACGAAATACGTTATCCCGTACTGTTTGGCTTTCTCACAGCTGTTCACTACATGACCAATGCATTCGATGGTCCAATCTACCTCCTCCTGACCGGTATAGTTGCCTATCTCATCATCCGCTCGATACGACCATTTCTGGTGTTTATGGGTGTCACCGTTCTATCCTTTGCCGTCTTTAGCGCTCCGTTTTCGCTCTTTTTCAAACCGTTTGCCACCGGCATCGGTGTTAACTGCGCGCACCCCAGTCTCACCACCCTCAAAAAAATTGGCCCATTCTTATTTGAACAGGGCAACTGTCAAGCATCACCGGTCTGGATGATGTTCCTCCTTTGGGGTCAGTTCTGGATTATCACGGCAGTGCTCATCTGGATAATGCGGTCTGCGAAAAAGACGATCCCTACAGACCGATTTGTCCTGACAATACTCCTGTTCGGCATCGCCCTGGTTTGGATACCAGAGTTTTTTTATGCAAAGGACATCTACCCACTTCATTTTCGCGCCAATACCATGTTCAAGCTTGGGTACCAGGCATACATTCTTGGATCAATCGGCATCGGGTATGCCTTATTCCGGGCTTCTTCACTTCGACATACGGCTGTGAACACCGCTATTCGCATCGTACTCTTCCTCTGTCTATTTCTTGTACTCATATATGCCTTGATGCCATTCACATCCTTCTATGGCAACCTCAAAAAACAACCTGATTTAGACGGTGTTAAATGGCTTTCGGTCGAACATCCTCAATCCGCTGAGATTGTTCAGTACCTCAACTCCCATGCACCGCGACGGTCGGTGATTCTCGAGGCGCAGGGAGACTCGTACACCGACTTTAACGTCGTCTCCAGCTATACCGGACTCCCAACTATTGCGGGCTGGTGGGTACATGAGTGGTTATGGCGAGGAAGCTCCGAGGTTGTTCAACGGAGAATACCGGACATCACCGCGCTGTACGAGTCTCGAGATATTGAAGTAACGAAGAAGCTCCTCAAGAAATATCGCGTGGATTACGTTGTTGTGACAACATTTGAGCGAGAAAAGTACCCAAAACTCTATGAGCAAAAGTTCTCGATCCTCGGCAAAAAAGTTTTGAACACAAATGATGGGTTTGGGGCTCTGTATAGCGTTAAACCATAACGGTACTTGACAACGGAAAATAGCTGTGATATCGTGTTGGGTGTTACGATCTTGGTGCTTTCATTACGCTGATAGATAAAGAGGCTATCGGAGTAAAAAAGAGCATTACTACTCGTCGTCCCCTTACACGAGCGGTAGTGATGCTCTTTTTTTATATCTTCATGATTCGAATCGGTATACGGAGCTGTTTCTTCTGCAGAGTTCTGAATTGATCGCCGGCAAAGAATACCATCCTTCTCATCTTTTCGGTCTCGATCTCCTTTCGTGATCGTAACGAGGAAATATACAGCTGCTTCATACCCTGACTATACATCCGATCCAGATCGACGTCAAGTCCTATAGAATGAGGTGTGCCAAAAATATGTAGCCCTATAGCATAATTGTTCGTTGTTTAGCTTGTCACCACGCCCTTTAAAAATGTAGTGATGAAATTGTGGATAAAATGTGGACAGCGAACCTGTTATAATGGTTCTTGAGCGAGCCATGAAACACAGTACCCTCACCTACAACCTCCACTACAACCGCGCATCGACAGAGCTCAGCTCGGTGATTAAGCAGTGCAATCCGGGCATTATCTTCCTCCAGGAGCTTCTCACCGATGAAAGTAGCCTCAGTAACGTTATCGATCTGGGGTATGAACTTGCAGACTTTTCCAATAGTTTCCTTCGGAAGAATAAGATCTATGGTGTAGCTACGTTCTACAAGCCAACACTCTATAAAGTACATCATCGAAAGAGTCTCAGTCTCCCCAGTAGTGTGTACCAGCTCATGACCTTCTTGATCAGAAATCGAAAAAATCCACGGACCGTCCTCCGAACCGATTTTGAGATCAAAAAAAGCTCAAAAATCCTCAGCACCTACAATATTCACTTCACACCAACAGCAACCAACTCACTCCGGATCAAACAGCTGAACAATACCCTCAGTGACATTGCCGTGAACCAGAAGACACCCCTCGTTATCGCCGGTGATTTTAACTACCCCTACGGGAGGAAGAAGCTTGAGGAAATCCTGTCCACCTATCACCTCCAGGAGGCAACGAATAACGTGTTCTACACCTCGCAGCAGAAATTTATTCTCAAGAAGTTTATGATTAAACTGAAGCTTGATTACGTGTTCTACCGGAATATTTCATTACTCAGCAATGAGCGCGTCGAGGTTCATCACTCCGACCATTTCCCCATTCTCTCGACCTTCGAGCTTTAGTGTCCAGGTTTATGGTCTCCAAATACGTATTCTTTTGCAGCCTTATTCACGCCTTCCTTGGATCTCAGACTATCAAAGTATCCCTTCATCCAGAAGAACAGCATTTTGGACCATCCTACCTCATGCATTCGGCGGGTTGATGCAAAGACGTACGGCCGATAAAAGAACTTGAACGTCGCACCCGCTTTGATCGCTCGATTGCTCAGATCGATATCTTCAGCCATCCTCAGCCCCTCTTTAAATCCCCCAACCTTTTCAAAGATGTCCTTACTTATGAATAGAAATGTTCCGCTGCAGAACGGATTGAATAATTGATAGATCGAGTAAAATGCGAAGACAGCGAAGGTCCAGAGGTAATCAACAAGGTTGAACTTGGATGGAAGATGAAGTACGAACACCAGCATCGACCGATCGGTGCGAACTTTGGGGAGAAATTCTGCGAGGAAGTTTGGCGGTAGGAAGATGTCGCAATCAATGAACAAGATGTGGTCGTACTTTGCTACCGAAGCACCGATGTTCCGGGCGCCTCCAATCGTACGATCGTGTGAGGTAACAACGGTCAGATCAGGAATGCGATCTTTGAAGGTCTTTGCAACAGATACCGTGGCGTCTTTTGACTCACCGTCTGCGATGATTACCTGGATCTTCCCACTCCATTGTTGTTTCGCAATATGATCGAGCACACGAGGAAGATAATGCTCTTCGTTCAGCGTTGGTATCACGATACTGAGTTGCGAAATCGGGTCCTTCATAGGGTTCTATAATGATACTATAATCATATAGTCAAATTTTTGATTACTCCATGAAAAATCGAACGCTTGGTGTATTGTTTTTAATCATCTTTCTCGATCTGTTAGGATTCGGCATCATTATCCCCATACTTCCCTCGCTCCTCTCTATTCATCGGTTTGATATCACATTTCTTGCGTCGGTTCACCCGCTCCTCACCAAAGAGTACATCATCTATGGAATGCTGGTTGCGGTGTACCCGCTCTTTCAGTTCTTCTCAGCTCCGGTGCTCGGCCAACTCTCTGATCGATATGGAAGAAAGCGACTCCTTATTGCCTGCCTTGCGGCAACTGCGGTCTCGTATGCGCTTGCAGTGGCCGGAATCCGTTCGAATAATATCGAACTCCTCTTGTTAGGGCGCGCGGTGGGAGGACTGATGGGGGGCAATATTGCAATTGCACAGGCAACCGCTGCAGACGTAACCGCTGAAAAAGACCGTACTCGTGTCTACGGGTTACTCGGTGCAGGGTTTGGTATCGGATTCATACTCGGGCCCTTCATCGGCGGTCGCCTTTCGGACACGCGGCTGTCACCTTTCTTTGGCGTTGATACACCATTTATTGCTGCTGGAGTTTTGAGTGTCATAGCAACGATCGTAACCGCAGTCCTCCTCTCGGAAACCCACAAAAAAAGCCAACGCGCAACGTCGTTCCATCTTCTCCAGTCGCTTGAGGATATCGGAACTGCATTTGGCTACACGCGGCTTCGTGCACTTTTCATCATTGGATTTCTTTATCAGTTTGCATTCACCATGTTTGTTTCTTTCTTCGGAGTGATTCTTTTTAAGCAGTATCACTTTGATCAAAACGCTACGGGAGAGTATTTCGCCTACACCGGACTCTGGATCGCCGCAACACAGATCTTATTTACTAAGGTTGCCGCTCGTCTCGTCGGGAATAAACGAATGGTTGCCGGAAGTTTAGTAGCGTGCACCGCGCTATCGGTTGTCTTTTCTCAGTCGCTCCCGCTCGTCGTTCTCTTTATCGGTACTGCCATCTTTGCAATCGCGAATGGGCTTTCGCAGACCGGGATACTATCACTCTTGTCGATGAATGCAGACAAGCGATCGTATGGAAAAATACTTGGCCTCAATGCAAGCCTCTACGCGCTCGCGCAGTCGATTCCACCGGCAATTTCTGGTATCATAGCAACCATCTATTCCATTCAAGCGCCCCTGTTCGTTGCGGCGGCATTGATGGCAGTTGCGTTCCTATACCTATTACAGAAATTCAATACAATTCACGACTGATATGAATGTCTCGGTAATCGTGCCTGCTTACAACGAAGAGAAGTTCATTGGAACATGTCTCACCTCGCTCCAGAATCAGACCGTTCAACCGGCCGAAATAATTGTGGTGGATAATAACTGTACCGATCGAACCATCGAGATTGCACAGCAGTTTCCTGTTCGGATCGTAAAAGAAACCAAGCAGGGAATGACATATAGCAGAGCAAAGGGATTTGATTCAGGAAAGTCCGAGGTGCTCGCTCGATGCGATGCCGACTCAATTCTCCCGCCGAACTGGATCGAGCGAATTACCTACAACTTTACCAAACATAAAAAAATCGATGGACTTATTGGGCTCAATACGCTCTATGATTTTCCGGTAAAAAATGTGAAGCCATTGTTTAAGGCATCACTCTATCTCTTCAAGGAGATCTCTGGTTTCTTTCCGTTATTTGGAACGAGTATGGCGATTACAAAAAAAATCTGGCATGAGATCAAAGATGAACTCTGCGATGATAACGCTGAGTTTCACGAGGATATTGATATTAGCGTTCACATCTATAAGCACCGGGGTACGATTGTGTTTGATCCTCACTTCGAGGCTCAGTTTTCTGCACGAAGAATTAAGCGTGACCCGTATGAGTTCCTGATAGAATATCCTGCACGAACCCTCAAGACCTACCGCGGTCATCAGTAACTACTTTTTTTGAGACTCGAACATAGTTCGATACTCAGTGAGTGATGTTGCGTCCTCCGGCTTCTTATCGGATCGAAAGCGTTGCAGGCGGGGAAATCGTAGCGCGTACTCTGCGGTATGTGTTGGCGACTTTGTCAGCTCATCGGCCTTAATCTCCACAACAATTGAAGGTCTAACCCACACATCGCAGTCCATGAGTTTATGAACTTCGTACTCTTCGGGCTTCTTTTTAGCAGCGTGCTGATCAGATTCTTTTTTCAACCGCCTCCACTCTTCATCGGTCAACCCGGTTCCAATCTTTGCCGCTGTGACAAATCGCTCAAGTTTCTCATCATAGACACCGACGAGGAACGCCCCGATTCCAAAAGCCGTTCTCTTACCTTTTCCATAGTCGTACCCCATAACCAGACAGTCGATCGTATCATCAATCTTGGATGAATAACTCCGCTTGAACTTGATCCAGTTCCAACCTCGCGCTCCTGCCTGATACACCCCGTCAAGCTTTTTTGCGAGTATACCCTCCAGTCCCTGTGCAATCGCGTCATCAAACATTTGCTCAATTTCCTGCGGATTATCGACAACCCTATCTTCTGCAAGCAAGAGCGGCGCGGTTCCGGTTGCATCCAGCTGAACAACTTCGGATAACTTCCTGCGACGCTCGTGAAATGGTGCATCGATATAACTTCGACCATCGAGGTACAGGAGATCAAATACGAAGAGTCGGAGCGGGATTTCTTTTGCCTTTTCCTCAATATCGTGTTTTCGCTTTCGCTGAACCGTTTCCTGAAATGGGAGCAACTTCAGCGTCTGGGGATCGTACCCAATCGCCTCGCCCTCAAAGATTGCGTTCGTTGCTCGTACACCGCGCTTCACCGCCTCAACAATATCGGGATACATGTAGGTCATATCCTCGAGGCTGCGTGAGTAGAGCTTGACACCCTGCTTGTTTGTATGAATCTGCAGTCGGAATCCGTCATACTTCGACTCGACCGAGCAGGTGCCGATCTTCTCGATTATCTCCTGCCCAGAAGAAAGGCGTTCTGCGCGCATCATGAGGATCGGGGTAAAGATCTCCGGCTTGACCGTCTGAAGAGCCTTCACTCCATTCTTTTTCACTAGCCGTGCGATATAGCCGATATCCGGACGGACGTGGTACGCCTGTTCGATCACCGGGCGGAGCCCCTTATCTCCCTGAAGCATCCAGGAAAGTGCATCCAGAACAGTCATATCTGAAAAACCAATCCGAAGTGCGCCGAGCGGAATTCGAACAAGAAAACGACAGGAGAGTGGATCGAGCTGCCGAATGAGCTGTGCGAGAATATTCCCCTTTCGCTCCTGCGATGCTTTTCCTGACTCGGTCGCGAGCTGAGCAAGTTGGGCAAACACCGAAGAAACGTCAAGATCTTCCTGATCAAATGATGCATACTGTTTTTTAAAATTCTCCACAACCTGCCCGATGTCTCCAAGCTTTTTGAGCTCTGTCTCGAAGTATTTTTTTTCAATATTCATTGCGGACTGCGCGCTCTTCGAGACCATTTTCTCTGCCATGCCAAACTCAAGTGCAACAAATTGAGGTGCAACACGACCCTGCATCAAGTACAGACCTTCTGCAATTTCGTCAGGATGAAGTTGTTTGAGGAGCTCGGCAAGAAGACGTGTAATCTCGAGTCGGGAGGATACCCGCTCGATCTGCTCGAGATGATGTGCAAATTCTGAAAACTTCATAGTTATACCATTACGTACCGGGCAGCCTTCGTACTTCCAACTTTTTTGATCAATCCCTTTTTAATGAGATCCTGAATATCACGCAGAATGGTGTCCTCGGACACGTCGGTAATCACCGAGGTAAATGACTGATTTTGGAGATAGCCAACCTCCTGAATGTACTCGACCAACTTCACCTGACGATCATTTAGATAGATCTGTTGCCCACCAAAACGCTCCTTCATCTTCACATCTCGCGAGAGCTTCAGAACTTTTTCTTTCACCTTCTCAAACTCGACCGCAGCACCCCAGGTAAAGTACTCGAGCCATGATGTAAGATCCCCGGCAGACGCCTTCTGTAGATTTTCGTAATAGGAGAGAGCGTCTTTATCGTAATACTCTTCAAGCGAGAAAAAACGACGGATGTCATACCCACCTAAGAGGAGAATTAAGGTAGCAAGTGCGCGCGCGACGCGCCCATTCCCATCGATAAAGGGATGGATACGCACCAGCTCATGGTGTGCAATTCCCGCCTTGAGAACAGGATGAATTTCGGTCGTGCTGTCTCTATTCAACCAGTATAAAAACTCCCGCATAAGAAACGGCACCTCCACTGGAGATGGCGGGGTAAAGGTCACATTTCCGGTCTGTGAATCTTTCACCACGACCTGTTTTGTTCGATAGGCACCCGACTGCTCTTCCTCAAGCACCTTCGTGACGATGGTACGGTGTATCTTTTTGATCAATGGCTCGGTAATGGTCTCGATTTTTCGCTTTACCTCATCATCGATCAGTTCGATGACTTTGCGGTAATTGATGATCTCCTGCACATCACGTGGTCGCGCAATCACATCCTTCCCTTGGAGAACATCGAGCGCTTCGTCCTTTTGAAGTTGGTTTCCTTCGATATGAGTCCCATGATAAATGGAGCGCACCACGGCGTCCTCTTTAAACTGTTTTTCCCAGAGTGGAAGGAGCGGTGCATGTTTTATAACTTCTTCTGCGGCTTCTATTTTTGAGATCGAGGTCAGGATCTTGTTTGTGATCGAAAAGGAGAACGATTGCATGCGGTAATTGTACTTGGATCACCACTCACTCGCAATATGAAGATCGGGGTCGTTATCGTCCGAACCGTCGCTGTCTTCGTTGATACTCCTCAAGACAGTGTTGAATATCTGTTGTTGAAACATCAGGAAGATGCTGGGGAAGGAATATGTACTCGCTGTATGCTGACTGCCAACTCAAAAATCCTGAGGTTCGCTGTTCACCACTGGTGCGTATAATGAGGTCTGGGTTGGGATACGGGAGAGAGTTGGTATCGAGGAAGCGGTTGAAATCATTTTCGTTTTGGAGATCAAAGCCCGACCGTTGCATGGTTTGAACTGCACGGATGAGCTCATCACGACCGCCGTAGTCGAGCGCAATCGCAAGATAATACGTACCGTACGTTGCGGTTTCTCCTTCAACCTCTTGGAGTGTTTTTTGGAGCGATGCAGGTATGCGATCTTTGCGTCCGAGATGAACGATGCGTATCTTCTCTTTGTGTGCGGTCTTGAGATTTGAACGAAGCCATGACTCATAGATCTCCATGAGGTATGCGACCTCCTTGGGGTCACGAGACCAGTTCTCGGTCGAAAATGCCCATACCGTCAGTGTCTGCACTCCTTGTTTCCGAAGATATGACGCGATCTTTTCTAGAGCGGCGAATCCCTTTCGATGGCCTTCAAATGTTGGAAGTCCTTTACCGGTTGCCCAGCGTCGATTTCCGTCTGGGATGATCGCGACATGACGAGGTATTCCTGTGTGTTGGTCCATACAGTAATTATAGTTCATATCGCCTATTTGACACCGCCAATATTATCGAATAGACTGTTACTATGATCCCCGCTGCTTATGCAAAAGTTCGTATCGACCAGACAACGGTAAACCCAATCGCAAAATTTAACTCGCTCGGCTCGGTTCTCAACCTTGTACTCCCAACGGTTATGATCGTTGCTGCGCTGCTGTTTCTCGCGATCCTGTTATATGGGGCCTTCACCTACGTCACCAGTAGTGGCGAACAGGACAAAGTACAAAAAGCACGAAAGACAATTACCTATTCAGTATTGGGTCTTGTTCTGATACTCTTTAGTTATCTTATTGTGTCCCTCGTCGGTCTTGTGATCGGCACGGGACTCCCATTTTAATCATGCAAAACGTTGCACCCATTTTTGGAAAGGTAACACCCCCGGTGAGCGGAATTGGTGCCGCGCGACCGGGTGCGGATCTCAGCAAGTTGATTGCTGGGGGTATCAATATCTTTCTCGTATTTATTGGGCTACTTGCACTGGTCTACATGCTGTGGGGAGCAATTAGCTGGGTCACCTCAGGAGGCGAAAAGGATAAACTGCAGAAAGCACAGGCGAGAATCAGAAGCGCAATCGTTGGAATATTTGTTGCGATCGTGGTGCTTGTTCTCTTCAATGCAATTTTCGCGATCGTATTCCCAGACTCCGGCATCATAAGCCCGAGCAATGGTGGATTTAAATTCATCATTCCTACCTTCCGGTAACCACCCGCGGTATAATGTGCCATGGCTCAGAAAAGCTCGTACCTCAACCAAGAAATTCTTATCCCTCAGGTTGATGAACAGGATCGCTACATCGGACCGGTCGAGCGGTGGAAGGCACACCGAGAAGGAATCCTCCATCGAGCATTTACCGTCGCGGTTTATTACGATGGCAAAATCATCTGTCAGCACCGCAAACATCCGGTCTTTAATGATGTATTTGACTTCACGGCATCATCGCACCCGCAGGTTCTCAGTGGTGTGATCCAGTCTGTGGAAGATGCGGTCTATGCCACGCTCGATCGAGAGTGGGGAATGAAAAAAACCGATGTGCAATATCTCAACAATGTCGGGTTTGCGCTCTATGATGATAAGGATCCCAACAGTGAATATCGCGAGCATGAGTACTGCTATCTCCTGACCTGTGAGACAACTCACCTCCCCATCCTCAACTCCGAGGTTGCCTATGGATACTCACTCGTGAGCAATGAGGAACTGAATGACCCGGTGAAACGAGCTCTCTACCAGTTTGCACCGTGGGTCCATGCCTTTTTGGCAAAAGGGCTTCTCACGAGATAGTGGTCCCCAAGGGTTCCTTCGCAAGGATAATCTTTTGACAGATTCCCGGTATCGATCCGTCAACAATCTGCGTTGTTATTCCAAGATCCGCAAGCTGTAGTGACTGCTCGATTTTATGTCTCATTCCCCCAGTGACATCGAATCCTGCTGTTGGAGCGAGATGATCCATGAGTTCGGCAAAGTTCCCTCTTGTGACGACCGGGATTACGTGTTGAGACCGATCAAGAAATCCGGCAACGGTGGTGAGATGAAGAATAGTGGTCTGCGAAAACTCCCCACACAGGTTGCGAGCAATGATTTCAAATAACATCTCTGTCGAGTAGATCACACCACCACGCACCGTATCCGGAATCACATCTCCGTACACCATCGGCACAGTCCCATTCTTGAGGAGTGATTGTATCGCGGTAAGATTGATTTTTGTGGGATCACCGTTTTGGAGTTGGACGATCTCCGCACCCGTAAACACGGTGACCGGAACGCCGGCACGATCGAGCTCTGCTCTGAAGAGTTCATTGAGCTCTCTTACCTTCTCATGGATACGTGCGAAACCATCCGGGGTCGTAACATCATGATGAAGTGCTGCATAGTGGCCGAAGGAGCCAGCTCCGTTGCCAAGAATGTATCGACGATTCGACTGCTTGTTATACACCGTGGCAAAGTCCGTGGCGAGCTGTCGAATGATATCTCTTCGTGCGGTGTTTGGAGTATGTTTATCGGTAATCAAACTTCCTCCAAACTTTAGTAGAAGTAGGCTTGGTGGTACCATATTACGGATGACGCAACATACCCGCGTCCATCACCTGACGGACAATGGTCGGTGCATGGGGAGCTGTTCTAAACGTACGCTTCGTGTTGGGATCAAACATTTCTGATACCGGAATGAAAGAAATACCGGACAACTCGCCGGTATCAATGAGGCCTTTTGACTGTCCATGTTGAAACGCCCTCATAACCGGAACTGGATTTGGAACCCAAAGTACGAGTCCGTAACCAAGAGCATTTGAAGAGTCGCCATTTAGCCCGGTCTCAAGATTGAATGTGTGAGTAAAACCCTCTACTCCACAGTGTGGAGTTGTGTAAAGACCGAATCTTCGTGGGTCATGCATACCAAGCTCCTCAGAAAAAAGCCGGTACACCGCACTGAGCGCTGCATTGTCGTCGCCTCCAGAAGCATCGCTGGGCTCAATCGTTTCAGATGGTAGTCCGAGATCGCCATCACGGATCCCCTTTCTGTCGTTTCGGTTATGCCGTAGAAGGCAGATAGATGGCTCTCCAGTATGCGCCATATGCGCAAGTACGAGAATCACTCCCTGGCGATTAAATTCCCTCTCAGAATAATGCACTGGATACTCCGTTCTTGGTCGTTCGACAAGAGTCATGTACCTATATGAGTCGGCAGAGTGATGAAAATCATTCGCTCAGATAAATGGCACACTGAGCCAACCGGTATGGAGCGTTTGGAACATTAAAAAGAATATTGTTCCCGCATAGATTCCCAGTACCGCGAGTGCGGCATAAAACGAGAACTTTCCAGCAAATCGAATCGCAAGAAAGCTCAGTATGATCTTCCAGAACAGAATCGATATCGAGAACGCAATATAGAGCAGACTCAGACCTTTTCCAAGAATCGAGGATGTGCGAGGTGGAGGGAGAACAAGGTTGAGTGCGGCGCTGACGAAGAACCAAACAAGCGTCGGGATCAAGGTATAGACCATCAACTGGGCAACTCGACTGAAGTTTGACCGATGAAATCTAATGGCATTACTGAGCGCAATGAAAACGATGGTACTGAAAAATAATCCCGCAGTCCAGATTACGGTATCGGTTACGGAAATAAGTTGATATATTCCAACAAGCGTAAGGATGATCATGATCTGCACGGTGTCAGTCGTTGTCGCGATCACTCGCATTGTTTGATACGGACGGAGAATCAAACCGATACTGTTTCGGTAGATGAGTACGAACGATGCGAGAAGATTAGAAAGCATGCTGAAGGATGGTAGCCAACTTGACTAACGGAAATCCAAAGATGAAGGATACGATCAGGGCAATACAGAACGAAAGGGGTATGAGATAGAGAAATGGCATGACCTTCAATGACGAACTGAACTGCTTATATATCTTCGTCAGGACTGGATTCCCCAGGTTGCTTGGTTCTACAAGAAACGCCTCGTGATATTTTTGTTTGAGATAGGATAGATTCATAGTTTGTTATAGAGAGTAATAAAAGACTTTCGAGCACGAAAGAGCAAACTCTCGCTCGCCTTCACCGTCATCTTCATCTTGGATGAAATCTTTTTCACCGAGAGCCCCTCAATGTACTTGAGTCGAATGATGACCCCATAATCATTCGGAAGCGTTTGCAGTACCGAGTTAATTTTTGACTCAATCATCTTCTTATCAAGCTCGTCGTCGATCACGACTGTCTTAAGTCGCTCCACGATAAACGGTGGTATGGCAGAAAAAAGGATGCTCTTGATTTTTTTCTTTCGAAGATGATCGATTGTTTTATTTCGTGCAATGGTAAAGAGATAGGTTCTGAGCGATGCCTTTCCCTGATAGTTTCTCAGCGCCTCGAAGAGCTCAATGAACACATCTTGGACCACTTCCTGAGTAACATCACGCCGACGGAGTGTACGATATACGAAGGCAGAGAGTGAGCGCTCATACCGACGAACCAGTTCACGTAGCGCATCGTCGTTCTGCCGAAGGAGGAGTTGAACAAGATCAGCGTCAGAGATATCTCGGAGCCTCATGATGCTTATTATATCATTTGAGCGGGAGTTGATAGAGCCTCGGCCCGAGAAGTGCATAGGCGTTCTTCTGGTAGACCTCTACACTCGCCGCCTTCTTCAAGAGATCGGCTTCGTAGGTTCTCTGATATGCGCCGTCTGGTGTCAACGATATGATAACGCCTTTCTCCTTATCCCATACATAGACAAGCTCATCGTCCGAAGAGGTGATCACTCGAGAAATCATCGGTTCTGCTCCCGGATATTGCGGTGAAAAACCATCTTGCAGTCCGGAGGTATATTTCGTCAGGAGCTTCGCCTGCGCGACGTAGACCGACTGATCGAATGCAAACGATCGAGCCCTGATCGCATACGCCTCCGACTGAAAATATGCAGATTTACTCGCATATCCATCCTCGGTCGGGAGGTACTTCCAGATCTGTCCTTTCCCAGCATCGAGAAGGTAGATGTTATTGTTGTAAACCTTCATATCTACAATGGATTGCCAATCGGCATCATTTTTTACGACAACACTCCTCTTCTCTCCGTCAATCGTGATTCGACCGATACCTGATTGAGGTTTGTAAAACAGAACCGAGTCATCGGTTAGCGCGACGAGCGATGCGCGAGCAAGCACCGAGCTTTTGATCGATCGGAGTGTTTTTTTCTCCAGCGAGGCAAGATAGACCGTCCCCCGTGGATCCAACACTGCGACGGTGTCGTCGTAGAGCCACATCTGAGTACCCACTGCATCCTTGCTTTCCAGACTCAGATCGAGAAACTCACGTGGTGCAATCTTTGCATTCCCAACGATCTCGCCTTGAAGAGTGGCCACCTTCGCTCGCAGCGCAGTAATTTCAGACTGATGCGGGGTATGCAGCTGCTTTTCGAGCTGATCAACATCCCGTTTCGCCTCAGCGATCAGCGCGGAACTCCTCCCTGCATTTAACTCAAATACATCCTTTGCTTGTTCGAGCTTCTGCTCTACGATCTCCTGCGTTTGCGCAATCAGCGCGCGGTCTTCCTGTGCGGTTTTACTGGTATACGAGGAAAAAATATTCCAGACAAGGAGGATACCAATTACAGCGATCGCTCCGTACAATACATGCTTTTTCTGTAGCGTGATCGTTCGCTGTGGTTTTGCTTGGCTCTGCAGAGGTGGATCCTCCGTTATGGAAGGAGTTGCTATATTAGGTGTCGTTTCAGTTGGAGCGTGCTCCTGCTCGTCTGCCATCTCGATCGAGACTGTTCTAGTTTCAGGCGCCTCACCAACCAGTAGTGAAAACGTATCATGAAGCTTTGCTGCACCTTTTCCATACGAACCGCGCGCAACGAGCTCGGTAGTTCTTCCATCACGATCAAGATGGATTGAACCGGTTCCGAAGGTCTTGAGGTATGCGATGTTCTCACGAAGGGTAACGATTGCGATCGAGAACGAGAGGGTGAGGTTCGCTGAATGGAAGGCGTTGGAGACTACGGCTTCGAACTCGTCTGCTGATAAAAACGCTTGGGACTCAAGCGATGAAACAAGCGCCTCATTGCTCTGCTGTACTTCCTGCTCGTTAAATGCGCCAGGTACGGTGAGCAATACGAAGGTCGATTTTGACTGATAGAAGGCTACTGGATCACCGTGACTCTGGGTCTGGAGGCCGCTTCGCACATGGGCTCGTATCATTATTAGATGATACCAAAGCTGAGGATGATAAGGAAGATCGCAAAGATGATCTGCAAAAACGATAGGACTCGGATCATCAACGCACCGCTTTCCTCTATCGCCTTTAACATCAGCTTCGTCTGCTTAAAGAGAACCATCGCGTAAATGAGGTACAGAACACTCCCCACCTCAGCAAATAATTTGAACAAGAGATCAAATACTCCTCTGTTTGATGAAAGAGAAATAAATATCGACTCCATATTATTGAATGACACTGTTGATAATCTTAATTACATCGGTTGGTCGAGGGACATTCATAAACTCGATGTTCAGCTCGCTCCCTGCTGTCTGAACGAAGACATTTCCATAGTTGAAGACCGATCCAAAATACCCTCCTGACTTCGCGGTGATATCCTCGATTTTCTGAATTCGCGCCTCGGTCACTTCCTTATAGATCACGGCATGAAAATCAACATCGAGTACGCGCTTGTTGGTTATGATGCCGACATTGAAAAAGTATGAGAGAAAGTTGATCCAGTAGTAGGAAAAAATGAATGCATCAGCTCCGAGATTAAAGATGAGGAGCTGCTGAGGGGAAAAGATTGGTGAGGCAAACGCATTCACGACGAGCAGAAGTATGAAGAGAAAGATGCCGTTTATTACCCATGGTAGTTGTGTGATGGGATGAGCACGGAGTACCAACATCACCTCTTCATCCTCGATCTGCGATTCAAATGAGACCTGTGGTCGAATGCAAAATGAATGCAGAAGAGAGTGGGATGGGCTCTTCATATCTTCCATTCCATTATTATAACGAATTTGCTATAATTATCTCTGCCTTGGTTACTTGAGCGGTTTGGCACCACCTCTTCCCATCCCGAACAGAGAAGTGAAACGAACCAGCGCCAATGATACTCACTCCAAAGCGGAGCTGGGGAAAGTCGGTCGTAGCCAAGGCGCTTTTTTTTTAGAATAGCTTCTTATTCTTAAACAGAATATTCTTCGGCACAACAAACGTCGCTGGATCGATACTATCAACGGCAATACAGGACGCGGCAAGCTCCTGAGCCTGCGGGAAGACACGTTCAATCGCCTGATTCGATGCGATGCTTTTGACAAATGGGAGGTAAGATCCTAACCCACATGACCGCTCTCCATTATTACCGTTCCCTTTCCAACGATAGAGACAGTCTCCATCAAATAAAACATGCTCGGTTGTTTGACCATTGGGATACTGCGCACGTACCTTCATATCGTCGATTGTCGCACGTGCCGAGGCGATCTTGCAGGTCATTTTTTTCTGCGCATTGAAGTTAGATACAAGTGACTCGGTATCTGCAGCTGAGACTTTCTTCTCCGGAGCACGAACGAACATTTGTTGCGGGAGCGCTAACCATACCAACACCACGATACCAAGTGGAATGATCACTCGCCACTGTGTCAGTTTCTGAACAAGTATCTCCACGTGATTTATTATACCTCTTCTCCACTCACGAGCTGCAACTCATCTTTTTCGGACATCTTCACTCCGGTAATTGCCTCCAGTTCTCCTTGAAGTGTGAGGTTGTTCTCGAGTAGTGTTGAAATTAACTTCTCTTCACGCGCCCATTTTTTGGTAAACCACTTCTTTTCGGTCTCGATTTCGTCCTTTCGAGCAGCAAACGCATCAGCGATTGCTTCGATTCGATTTCGAAACTGTGTGCTGTGCACATACTGAAAAAGTAAATCCTTTTTTTGAGAGGCATCGACGGCACTTGCTTTCGCTCCCGCAACCATCAGGAGGAGCGTTCGAAGTGCTGTTGCAACGCCAACAATCGAATCATAATCTGCCACCCAGATACCTTGGTAATTTCCGAAGTGTTTCATGCCCTGTGGGAGATTGTTTGCAATCAGAATCGCATCGTCTGCCCCAACGCTCCGCTTGTCTTCCTTTAGCTTTGCGACCCAGTCATTACTCCATGCTTTCGTGCGTTTTGACTCCCAGATTATTTTTCCCGCAACTCTTCCATGACTGTTGCGTACTACCTGGATAACATCGGCTCCGCGTATTCCTTTTGGTACCGGCTGGATCTCGTCGTAAATGAAGGTGGTCTTCAGTGTGCTTTCGAGGTACTCCTCAAGAACCTCACCTTGTGTTTGCTGTGAACCTTGTTCAAACTTTCGCTTGTACTCTTCTGCAAGTTTGAGCGCATCCTCAAGCTTTTTATCTTTTTCCCGATTCTTGAGAAGAAACTCCTCCTCAGTTTTTTTCCGTACCTCGATGCGAATCTTTTCTTCTTCCTCTTGCAGCTTCTTCTGAATCTCGGCGTCTTTGTCCTCGAGCTGTTTCTGTAATTGGCGGAGGAGTTTATTCGTCTCGAGAATCTGCTCCTGCAGTTTTCTGTTCTGATCTTTCAGCTCTGTGGTCTCGTTCTCCTTATCCTTCAACTTTAACGATGCTTCTTCCTCAATTTTCTTACGGAGTCTTGCCTCTTCTTGTTGCAGGAACTTCTGTCGTTCCTCTTCGAGTTGGTGTTTCATCCCCTCCTCGGGTGGAAACGATCGCTTGCAGTGTGGACAGATGATATGGCTATTCATGGTCGTTCTTTCATATCCCGCAGGATAAAATTTAGGTGTGAAAAGTATACTATACTTTGTAGATGCGCAAACTCTGGTTGAGAATCGTGTGCATCGGCATGATGCTTCTCTCGATCCTGATGGTTCGTTGGCACATTACGCTCCAACCGTTCAGAGTAATTGCGCAGTACTCCTATCACTCAGGAGAGCAGGTTATGAAGGACCTGCTCGACTCTGATTCACCCCATCAAGCGAGAACGGCGCGGTTCTTTCAGACCGCCGAAGCACAGCTTGGCGCGCTCATCGCAGTTGTCCATCCGGTTGAGAGCGTACAGAGACCACTTCAAAATCTTCGTGCAGTACTCCGATCCTTGATTCAGAATCAACGCACCGGGAAGCCGTCTCGTTGGGTAGTTGTATTAATGAATAATCATGAACTCCGGCCAGGAGGGGGATTTATCGGATCTCTCGGCTTTGTTCAGATCCAGAACTATAGATTACGGTCAATTGAGATTCGCGATGTCTACGAGCTTGATGGACAGCTGCGCACCCATGCGCAGCCACACTTTGCGGTTCGGACCCACCTCCACAAACCGAGTGAGCATATCCGTGATTCGAACTTCGAGCCAATATTTTCTCAGAATGCACGGGCGATCCTCACCTATCTACAATCGGTTCCTCCCTATCAGGGCAACTACGATGGAGTCATCGGAGTTACCGTAACTGGTTTTGAGAAATTACTGCAGGTTCTTGGATCGATTGAACTCACCGACTACCGGATTACCCTCACGCACACGAATGTGGCGGAATGGCTCGATCGATCGATTCATGATAATTTTTTTCCTGGATCATCTTTTAAGAGAGATGTTCTGACGCAACTCAGTAGCCATGTGCTGCGTCGGCTTGCAGACCAGAATCCCTTGCGACTCGTTGCTGTGATTCTCGATGCAGTTCGCGCACGAGAGCTCGTCATGCACACGGCAGATGCCGATATCCAGGCAATCTTAGAGCGGTACTCGCTCGCCGGCCCATCACTCACTACATACCCCAACTGGATTCTACCGGTTGATGCCAATGTTGGAGTAAATAAAGTGAACGCATCGATATCGAAAACCCAGACACTGCGCTACTCCCCGTCAACGCATCGATATCGATACGATGCATACTATCAAAATCGATCTTCCCAACTCAGCTATACGAACTTTTTCCAACTCTATCTTCCTCCCTCGGCAGACTCGATTCGACTCCAGCTGAACGGTACAACCGTTGTCCCTGAGTATGATGTTACGCAGAACTCACATCGAGTCGTCGGTGCTCTGGTGAAGATATCTGAGCAATCAAATGGACAGATCTCTGTGGAGTATGGGCTTGGTTCATCACCGCAAAAATCGGTGGTTCTACTCCAACAAACCGGCAACACCGATGTCCCGACAACGGTCGTAATTGAGTCAGACAAGCCAAGGTTCGAGCAGTTTGTTCTTTCCGGGGATCAGGAGATTACTTTACGGTGACAGCCGGACGGACTTCGATAGTGGTAATCGAAACCGGCTCTACCGGCTTCGACATTTCTCCGGAAGAGCTCATCTCAACCGCAGCGGTAGCAATCGAATCAACCGTCTCCATTCCTTCGGTAATTCGTCCAAATATCGTATAGTTCGGTGGAAGCGCCTGATCTTCGTGCATGATAAAAAACTGGCTCCCGTTTGTATCCGGTCCTGCATTTGCCATTGCAACCGTGCCTCTGCTGTACGACCCTTCAAACGGTTCATCATCGAAGCGGTATCCGGGCCCGCCAGAGCCGGTGCCGGTTGGATCTCCTCCTTGAATCATAAATCCTTTAATCACGCGGTGGAAGATCGTATTGTTATAGAATCCCTTTTCGGCGAGCGTGATAAAGTTGTTTACCGTGACCGGAGTTTGTCCTTTGTTTAGTTCGATGGTGAACGATCCTTTTGTGGTGGTTACCGTTGCGGTGTACTGAACATTTTGATCGATGGTGAGTTTGGGTTGCATCATGGTTGGTGTTGGATTGGTTCGTTGTTCGGTCTTCGACTTTGTGGAACCGGTGTAAATCAAATCGCTCTGATCATCCGATCTTCGTTCATGGTATACGATGATCCCTGCAAACAACGCAACAATACATATGACCGCGATCGCTATCTTTCCCATGAGCTAGAGACTTTTCACGTCGTTCTCAATTGAGGTGACGTCGGATGTTGGGTAGCTTGTATCAATCTGATCAACCTCTTCAGACTCTGTTTGAGGCGCCGTTGTGACGGTTGGCTGATTTAGTTGTTCTGCGGTGGTAGGCTGTGGCGCACTGTTCGTCTGTGGCGATGATGTTGCGTTCATTGAGTAAACGACGTATATCAGTCCGGCGGTGATCACGACGACGAGTATGAGAAGAGCAATCCACAGTGTGGTGTTCGATTTCTTCATCGGAGCTGTCATTGTTGCGGCAGCTTCTTGAACCGGCACCGATGGGGAGCTGGGTGCGACAGGAGCCTCCGTGACCGGCGGGGTGTTGAGAACAGATGCTGCTGGATTTTCCTGAGGTACTGGCTGTTGGGGTTGTGTTGGTGTGGTGTCCATATTACTTTAACTGTAACACAGCAACGGCTGCTTTTTTAACATCAATTTTTGCCTGAATGACGACGGCGTGTACACCCTTCAGATCACTGTGAAATGATTTGACCATCTCGCTTACCACGGCACCAAGGGTCGACTCATCGGTGATGGTTGGGGTATAGACCTTTGCTGCCTGATCTGCGACAGCTTTTTGTGCGGTTTCGATTGAGGTCTTTGCGGTTGTTATCGCAGCAGACGCTGATGCAGTATCTTTCCCTGCTGCACTTGCAGAAGCAACCTTCCCTTCCAGCTTTCCGACGATCTCGTTGAGACGGGACAGTACCTCGGTGAATCTGTCTGTCTGTTTTTTATTGAGCTTTGCAGTATTACTAGCAACACGTTCTGTAACGTTCTTTTTCCGCTTATCCTTCAACTCCTCAAGCTTCTCTTTGAATTCGGCTCGTCGTTCTTCCATCTTCTCTTTCATTTCTGCAGCGCGTGATGCGAGTGCTTCCTGGCGGTCCCGAAACATTTCTTTTCTCTTCTCGAGATAATCCATTCTCGTCTCCAAACGCTTGGCTCGAACCGATCCAGATCCTGTTGCGTTTCTGCTCGACTCGGCGTGTGCGACAACCGTCACAGAAAGAAGGGTAACAAGAAGCACGGTGAACGTTATTTTCATATCAGTTATCTTAAAAAAAAGTGGACCCAAAGTCAAGAACGACCGGCCTTTTTCAGATCGGAATGAAGTTTTTTTGTAACATCATCAGCTGTTTTTTTTATCTTGTCCTCGATCGAATCAATGCGATTTTGCAACAACGCCCAAATCGCTTCATGTCGCTCGTGTGCATGATGTTCGAGGAAAAGTCGCTTATCGTCATCAGAGAGCTGAGAAAGCACAAGATCGAGAATCGAATGATGGACCGTTCGTTCTGCCAGATCCATGAGCGCCGCTTTTTCATCATCGCTCCACTCGGTGAGATCAAGACGAACCTGGAGTGAGTCCATGCTCACGATGGAGTGATAAAAATGCTGTGGTTTTGTGTTTGCCATGATTATTTTGATTGTACAGG
>CAYOIN010000009.1:0-40208 GCA_964404095.1 uncultured Gammaproteobacteria bacterium
ACAGTGGCAAGGAGGAAGAGTGACTACTCAAAATCGCGAAAAACAAGTATGAAATATCGTCATCCCGAATACCAATATCTCGACCTTCTCAAAGAAACGTTGAATGGGGAGGAGCAGGTCGATCGTGGTACTGGCGTGAAGACCTACAGTGTCTTTGGTCGACAGATCCGGTTCGATCTCGGTCGAGACTTTCCCCTTCTTACCACAAAACGAGTCTACTGGAGCGGCGTTCTCCACGAACTGTACTGGTTTCTTTCTGGTCAGTCAAACATTAAGTATCTTGTAGACCGGAATGTGCATATCTGGGACGACTATCCATATAAGATATACCTTTCTAAAGTCAAAGGTAAGAAATCAAAACTTTCTAAGGAGCAGTTCATCGAAAAGATTACAGCTGACTCAAAATTTGCGAAACAGTGGGGAGAGCTTCCTCATATCTACGGTGAACTCTGGCGTCGGTGGCCGGCAACCGACGGGAGAAGAGTGGACCAGCTCGCATGGGTCATAAAGGAGCTTCAAGAAGACCCAAATGCGCATAACACCCTCGTCTCCTCATGGAATCCTGAGTATCTGTATACCATGGCAAAGCCAGGCAAGGGAGCGCGGTTTCCCATCTGTCACAACATGTATCAGGTGAACATCAAGAATGGAAAGGTCTGTCTTCAGCTTTATCAACGGAGCGCAGACGTCTTTCTCGGTGTGCCGTTCAACATCGCCAGCTACGCACTCCTCGCTGTCATAATTGCAAAAATTCTCGGCCGGGAGCCAGGGGAGTTCGTGCATACCTTCGGCGACCTTCATATGTATGAGAATCATCGAGAGGCAGTAAAAGAACAACTTCGACGTAAACCAAAACCATTTCCCACCGTCAAGATTGTAGGGAAGAACGTCACCTTAAAATCCTTTAGGACCGAGATGGTTCAGCTTGAAAACTACGAACCACACCCTACAATTAAGGCAGAGCTAACCGTCGCAGGGGGGCTGTTCGAGGGGAAAAAGAAACAATCTCCACGTGGACGTCTGGCTCGCAAAAAAGCATGACCCGAATCTCTGCAATCGCTGCATTATCCGAGCAAAACCGCGCCTTAGGGAAGCAAAACCAGCTTCTGTGGCGTATTCCTGCTGATCTGAAGCGAGTACGCGAGCTCACCATGGGGCACCCGATCATCATGGGGAGAAAGACAATGACACATATTCTTGCGACCGCGGGTCGCGCACTTCCAGGGAGAACAAACATCGTCATTACAAGAAACAAAGACCTATCTCAGGACGGTTTTGTAGTCGTACAAAGTCTGGAACAGGCAATCGAGGTCGCAAAAAATTCTCCTGGCTCTGAGGAGGTCTTCATTTTTGGAGGCGCCCAGATGTACGAGCTTGCGCTTTCCATCACAGAGCGACTCTATCTCACAATTGTGCAGGATGAGCCAGAGGCAGACGCATTTTTCCCGGACTATTCGGAGTTCAAGAACGTTGTACAGAAGAGTGAAGTTATGCAGTCGGACAAGCTTTCATATTATTACCTTACCTTAGAAAGGTGAGCGTTCTGTCCACAAGCGGCTTGAGCGAGTCGGTGACCGAAAAGTAAATATTTTTTCCGGTATAGGGATTCAGTCGCGCACTTCCGGTGCCTGTCGAACTACAAGAAAAACTGAGTACATCACGTGACTCATCATGAAATACTGCGCTTGTGCTCGATTCCGACGCCTTTGAGAGGGATGCAGGGATCAAAAGCTCTACGCCACACCCTTTATGTTTGAAGGGGATGTACCCAACCGGTTTTTTTGGAATCATTTTCGGTTCAGGGGTGATGGAGGCTACCACGGCATTTTGTTTATTGGTCCGTTCGACATACTGACCATATCGAAGGCCAATAACAAAGACGAGAATGCAGGTGAGCGAAACGAGTAGTACGAGTGGTGCTTTTTTGCTCATGACGTTCTCTGTTCTGGAAGCTGTGGTAACAATAGAGGCTCGATGAGAAAGAATTCTACCGCTTTTTCGAGTGGTTCATTAGAAAAGTATATTTCCATACCAGTTACCCGTCGTTTTTCAGGTCGCTTCTGACCGAACCTGTACAAACTATGATCCTCAAACACGTCGAAAGCAATGTGAGTATAAATCTCTCTCAGCCGGCCCGCTCTATCGTTTAATGTTATATCTGGATCCCCCTTAAAGATATCCAATAAAAAATCTTCTACCTCTTCTTTTTGTGGGTTTTCTTCAGTTGGTCTACGTTGAGACCTTGCCATTGGGTTTGCCAACTCTCGAGATTGTTCTAGGAGCTTTTTAAGTTGCAGAATCGCAGTCTTTGTCTTTGTGGAAGCGTACCCACCACTAACTTCTCCCCATATTTTCGCAGCATCATCGTTCGATATACTTCGAGAATCAGGTCGACGATAAAAATCTCTATAAAGCCCAGCTAGTCTCGAAGCCTGTTCAAATCGAAGCTCATTCGGCACTTCACGTAGAGGATTAGCACGAGTCATGTAACTTCTACGAATCCCATCATGGAAAGAATCTTCTGTCATTGTAGTATTATAATCTCCCTTGGTTGAAATACAATTGACAAAGCAGAATAGGGCGTTTATACTAGCTATGATCCTCCTGATGAGATCAGCAATTTAAAAACTTTTTCTTTACGTTATCACACTCTTGGGTAATCCGAAAGGAAATGGGGTAGCGTTCTCACCAAGCTTTTGTTGAGACATACCTTCCCGTTTTGTTGCAGAGGAAAAGTTTTACGTTCCTACTCATTGGAGAGGATCATTTTGTATCTTCCCTTAATCGAATTCTCATGTATCATTCACGAGGCGGTTCCACACACTAAGGGTTTGTTCATTTCTATCAATTTATTTACTACACATAATCTATGTCAGATCCAAAAGATGACGTACTTGACGTAAGTCAGATGCTTGAAGGCAACGACTACGAAGAAAAGACCATTGCTCCGGTCGAATCAGAAGGGGCAGAAGAATCAGTTAAAAACTCCGAACGACAGCAGGGTCGTTCTCAAAACTCAGATACCAGACTCAAGGAAGATCTGAAGCAAAGCTACACAGCGGCAGGAGTTCTCGATGTCACCGTGGGTGGCTATGGTTTTCTCCGACAGGACTACACCATTAATCCAAACAAGGATATCTATGTCTCAACCTCTCAAATCCGAAGGTTTTGGCTTCGAAAAGGTGATCTTGTTGAAGGATTAGCTCGACCTCCAAAAGAAGGAGAACGATTCCACAGCCTCTTGCTTATTAAGAAGATTAATGGTCAGGAGCTAACGGAAGAGCAAAGTCGAACTCGAAAGGACTTCGAGCAGCTCACCTCGCTTCACCCAAACAAGCAAATCAAGCTTGAGACCAAGAAAGAGGTGCTCTCAACGCGCATTATTGATCTGATTTCTCCAATCGGATTTGGTCAGCGTGCGTTGATCGTATCACAGCCAAAGGCAGGAAAAACAACCTTCCTCAAGGAGATTGCAGAAGCAATTAGCGTGAATCACCCTGAGGCACACCTTATGGCTATCTTGATCGGCGAGCGACCTGAAGAGGTAACCGAGATCAAGCGATTTATCAAAGGTGAAGTCGCCGCATCGAACTTCGATGAGTCACCACGACAGCAAGTAAAGGTGGCAAATCTTGCTCTTGAACGGGCAAGAAGGCTCGTTGAGATGGGAACCGATGTCATCATCCTCCTCGACTCAATTACACGCCTTGCGCGCGCCTTTAATCTGTCTGTGCAAGGAACCGGAAGAAGCATGTCTGGCGGAATCGATCCATCAGCGCTCTTCCCTGCAAAGAAGTTCCTCGGTGCAGCTCGAAACTGTGAAGAAGGTGGTAGTCTAACCATTATCGGTACCGCCCTTATCGAGACAGAGTCTCGCATGGATAATCTTATCTATGAAGAGTTTAAGGGAACCGGCAACATGGAGATCCATCTCGATCGCAAGCTTGCTGAGCGAAGAGTCTTTCCAGCGGTCAATATCGAAAAGTCTGGGACAAGACATGAAGAGCTTCTCTTTGATGAGAAGATCATGAAGAAGATCACCACGCTTCATCGTATGTTGAGCCTACTCGACGGGGAAGAGCGTGTGACCTTAATGATCGACAAGCTGACAAAGACCAAGAACAACGCAGAGTTCTTAGAGTCGCTAAGTGCCGGAGCGTAAGTACGATATACTTACACCATGCAACTCGACAGCCTCGCTCCATACACGCTTCGTGTGTTGGATAAGCAGCTCACCGAGCAACATCTGAATGAGCTTGTTGACTTATTGAATCTCATTCCGCTCGTGTCCTACACCAAAACCGATGTTCTCGCAGAGAGTAAAGGGAGTAGGGTGTTATATGGGAAGTGGGATCACAGTCTCGCACTTTTTGATGGGGACAAACTTATTGCGGTAGTGATTGGATATGAGCGTGAACAAGAGCATAATCCTCAGTATCCCACAAACTGCATCTATATCAGTGAACTCGCTGTCAACACTCAGTATCAACGCAAGGGGGTCGCACGAGGACTACTACAGGCATTTCTGCACCGAAATGCCACAATCGGTCTCAAATATCTAACCGGGGAGCTACTGTTTCAGGTGCAAACCAACCGGGCGGAATCAAATAAGCCTGTTCAGAAGCTCTACAAAGAGCTTGGATTTGTTGAATCTGCGCGTAAAGACTACCCAAATCGCACGGACATGGTGCTCTCTCTTCGTCCGTAATTTCCCTACTACATAGGAAACCCTATCATGTTAATTCGGTCGGAAGATATTGGTATTGACGGGAGTATATACTCCATAGTAGTATGGAGTATATACTATGAATGCTCAGAGAATTAATCGCATCATCGGTCAGTTGAAGGGAATTCAGCGCATGATGGAGACAAAGCGCGACTGTTCCGAGGTTCTCCAACAGGTATCTGCAGTTAAAAAGGCGATCGATGGGTTATCAAAGGAGCTTGTGGTCGAGGATATGTGCCGACTTCTTCCAAAGGAGAGTACGGCAAAGGTAGAGCGCGTAGTTCAACGCGTCTTGAGCTTATAACTCAGATCGTATTGCGTATCGAATTTTTTTTCATTAATATATTCAGGCTATGGCAGACGAAGTTCAGGACGTAGTTATTATTGGCGGAGGACCTGCGGGTCTCGCAGCGGCTATCTACGCAGCGCGCGCCAATCTGAAACCGGTAGTATTCGCAGGCTCGCCTCCCGGTGGTCAGCTCACCCTCACCAGCGAGGTTGAGAACTATCCAGGATTCGAGTCAATTCAGGGACCGGAGCTTGTGATGAAGATGCGTGCGCATGCACTTAAATTTGGCACTCAGTTTTACGACGAGAATGTCGTTGAGCTCGAGTTTTCAAAGAAGCCCTTTCTGGTGAAGAGCGTAGACCGAGCGGTCAATGCTAAGACCGTGATACTGGCAACAGGGGCTAAAGCGCTGTGGCTCAATCTTGAGAATGAGCAGCGATTAAAGGGACGGGGAGTCTCTGCCTGTGCAACCTGCGATGGTTTCTTCTTTCGAAACAAGGTAGTAGCGGTTGTAGGTGGCGGCGATACCGCCATGGAAGAGGCATTGACGCTGACAAAGTTTGCCACCAAGGTCTATGTTATTCATCGAAGAGGTGCGTTTCGAGCTTCAAAAATCATGCAGGATCGGGTAACCAATCATGAAAAGATCGAGATCGTCTGGAATACAGAGGTGACCGATGTGTTAGGCGAGCAAAATGTACAAAGTTTGAAGCTGAATAATTTACAAAACAATAAAGAGACTGAGCTAAAAGTTGATGGGTTATTTCTCGGAATTGGGCACAAACCTGACACGGAACTGTTCAAGAACCACATTGAGCTGGATGAAAAAGGATACATTATCACCGCTCTCATGGCTGCATGGAATGGTAAGAAACCAACGAGTAGCTTCCAGACCGCGACATCGGTTGACGGTGTTTTTGCTGCGGGAGACTGTGTAGACCATGTCTACCGGCAAGCAACGACAGCGGTAGGACTCGGCGTGAGCGCGGCGTTAGATGTTGAGCGTTGGCTCGAACTACAGGGCTAAATATGAACACTGCCGGAAAGCAGATGCTCGACACCGCCCAAAACCTCATCTCTTCTGTAGGGAAACAGCTACATCTCAGCGATACTGCAATCCAGAAATTAATCAAACCAGATCATGTCCATGAAGCAGATCTTGCGGTAACAATGGATGACGGGTCGGTGCGGTCATTCAAAGCATTTCGTGTACAGCACAATAATGTGCTCGGCCCCTATAAAGGTGGAATTCGATATCATCCTCAGGTGTCACGGGATGAGGTACAGGCCCTAGCTACCTTAATGAGCATCAAATGTTCGGTGGCAGGTCTTCCGCTTGGTGGAGGAAAGGGTGGGATCGTGGTGGACCCAAAACAGCTGTCGATAACCGAACTCGAACGCCTCTCGCGTGCGTGGGTTCGCGCATTCTTTGAGGTTATCGGAGAAGAAAAAGATATTCCTGCACCGGATGTAAATACCAATCCACAGATTATGTCTTGGATGATAGATGAGTACATCCACCTTAAGTCCAAAGCAAACGGCAAGCCGTCAAACGTTAACCAAGAACAGCTGTCTAAATGGAGAGGTGCTTTTACCGGCAAGCCGGTGGAGCTTGGAGGAAGTCTTGGGAGGACTGAGGCAACCGGCCGTGGCGGAGTTATCTCGCTCAAAGCACTCCTGGAAAAATTACCAAAGAACTGGTCGAAGAATCAGAGGCCAACAGTTGCGGTGCAAGGATTTGGGAATGTTGGATACTACTTTGCGAAAATTGCATCAGAGCAGGGCTTTGACGTAGTTGCGGTATCGGACAGTAAAGGGGGAATAGTGTATCGGAATATGGAGCCGCTCGACATACCGCTGGTGATGAACTGTAAGAAAGAAAAAGGAACGCTCTCGGGATGCTACTGCGCAGGCGGTGTGTGTGATCTGCGGGGAGGAAAGCCGATATCGAACGAAGATCTCCTCGAGCTCCCGGTTGATGTGCTTGTTCCGGCGGCGCTTGAGAATGTGGTGCATGAGGGAAATATGACCAAAATTCAGGCCAAGGTAATCGTTGAGCTTGCAAATGGACCGGTTACCGAAGAAGCGCATGAATATCTTGTGAAGCACGGCGCGTATGTCATTCCGGACGTCTTCGCTAATAGCGGAGGAGTTACGGTTTCATATCTTGAGTGGAAGCAGAATTTAGCAAACGAAACATGGACCGAGGAACGCGTTAACACAGAGCTGCTTCGTGCGATGACAGAGGCATTTGAAGCGATCTGGGCTCAGTATATAAAGAACAAATCTTCGTTGAAAGAAGCTGCGTTTCAGGTCGCTATCCAGCGAATGCTTACCTCAGGAAATTGAGCGGATTGAGCTGCGCTCCCCCCGATCGTACTTCAAAATGGAGATGTGGCCCGGTTGATCTTCCTGTTGAGCCCATATTTCCAATCTGCTGACCCTGTGAGACTGCCTGACCTGGATTGACGCCAATCTGTGAAAGATGTCCGTAGAGCGTCTGATATCCATTCCCGTGGTCGATAATTACGTGACAGCCATATCCGTATGCCAAACAACCGGCGTAGGTGACTGTTCCGGTATCTGATGCGAGAACCGGAGGAAGAGCGTTGTTGGCGATGTCCAGAGCCATGTGGTACCAGATTGGATACTGCGTGATACCTCCTGAGGTCGGCCATATGAAGTTCGAACTTCCTCGAGCTCCTGCCTGAATCGGTCCGGTATAGAAACCACCCGGGGATGACACCGGCTTTTGAGGAACGATCGAGCCGTTTGGAATAAAGAGCGGCTGACCCGAGGTGAGTGAAAAGGTGTCGAGATCGGAGAAGTCATTGAACGGAAAGTTTACGATGTTCTGTGCGTCGACATT
This sequence comes from uncultured Gammaproteobacteria bacterium, assembly GCA_964404095.1. Taxonomy (GTDB): domain Bacteria; phylum Patescibacteriota; class Microgenomatia; order UBA1406; family GWC2-37-13; genus CAZLQR01. The sequence continues at coordinate 7,885 of CAYOIN010000009.1, forward strand.
GTACTTCTTTGCGATCGAGTAAATATTTTCTCCAGAAACAACTTTATGCATTACACCGGTCCCCGGTGGCACCTTCACGATCTGTCCGGGTTTCAGTGTGTCCGACTTGAGGCTATTTGCCCACCTGAGTGTATCAAGGGAAACATCGAACTTCTTCGCAATAGAACTGAGCGTATCTCCTCCAAGAACGCTATACTCAACAACCTTGTCTCGTGGTTTTGCCGAGATAATCGTACCTAAGGTGCTTTCATATGGATTCACCGATACAATCGCGCTCTGAAGGCCCCTTGAGCTATCGAGCGTATTTCCGAATGGATTGTTTTCTGCAAGAATCGGACCAACAACAAAGGCCGTTACCGCAAGTACGAAAAACGAACTATTCAAAAAAGATGATGAATATTTTCCACGTTTTACGATTAAGATCGCAACAAAAATGTCCTTCATCTGCTCGATGACCTTAGCTGCACTCAGTACGCGTGAGGGAATGTAGCTGGTCAAGAAGGCAAAATACTCAGATATCGATTGCATAGCAAGCTACTGTAATTGTAGCATAGAGACAGGCATACCTCGAAGCTAACGACCAAATAGTTTTATGCGTTCATCGCGTACTTTGTCGTACTGATCTGGAGCGGTGCGCTCGAGAATAGCAAGAAGTCGGTCGAAGGTTGATTCTGCTTTTTCTCGCGCCCCGGCATAGTAGTAGCTGTAGGCAAGATGATAGAGCGTGGTGGGCTGCGAGGGTTTCAATGTTGAAGCTTCCTCAAAAAGGGTAACGGCATTCGTATACTGTCGTAACGAATAATAGATTGTTCCTAGCTCGAGGCGATACCCTACATTCTGCGGATCAAGCAGTATTGCTCGTTGAAATGCAGCTATAGCCCAGGTACTCGCTCCCTCAACGCCAAGGAGACGACCGTATATTGAGCCAAGATTGGCCCAGTTCGATGCGCGCTTCGGGTTGAGTGCGACCGCGGACTGCGCCTCTTGAATCGCGGTCTGAACCGCTCTTGTCATATACTCCTGCGTTGTCTGTTGTTGTGCTGCGAGCTCCTGAGCAAGTAGTACATTCGTCTGCGAGAACGCTACTCGGTACTGTTCGCCGTACGGAAACAGCGATACCGCCTCACCCTGTCGTCGGTAGAGCTCCTCGGCATCTTGATTGGCTACTGCGGTAAGTGCCTGCCGTGCTGCGATTTCCGCCTGATAGTATCGTGCAAAGAGAACTGCCGACCATGTAAGAGCGCCAGCAACAACTATCATAGGAAGAACGATCGATCTGTGAAGCTGCATCGGTCGACCATTCTCCGGAACAGTAAGACCAAAGATAAGAAACAACTGAAAGAGCGCATACAACGATACCGGGAAGAGGACGAATAACGCAATGGATAGGGTAAGGAGCGTTGCATTCATCCAGGAGCGCTTCGGCGATCTGAGATTCAGGTAGAGCGATACGATGAGTAACGATAACATCAAGACTGCCCCAACCAACCCACCCTCAACCGCGAGCTGAATGAGGGACGATGGTGCTCGTACATAGGTCGATGTCTGCCATGTTTCGCCTGTGTTGTATCGCGCATCCTTTGCGAGAGGAAAGCTCCATTCAAACGACTTAATACCAGAGCCAAAAAGAAGTAGTTGGGGAGTGCTTGTACGCTCAAGAATGAGTTGAGCCGATGAAGCGACCGGAGCATAAAATTGATAGCTCGCAGCCAAAGGGGACCGTGCAACATTTATCGAGATCGCAAATAGGATCAGACAAAGCGCTACTCCATGTATGATGCGGTGTTTCTGTTTGTGGATCCGGAAGATGAGAAGAATAACAACAAACAGAAAAAATGCGTATAGATCAAAGATGTTCCCAAAGGTGTTGAATGACTTGGTGGTGATCGTCGCGAGATAAGCGGCGAGTAGCTGTGCGGTCTGAGGGAAGATTGATATAAGAGCAATCAGAGCCGATTCTACGACGGCAGATATTATCAGAAATGGATAAACGTATCGATCTTTCTCTGTTTTAGATAGGGTGGCAATGCAGAACGAAAAAACGAGGATTGATAACAGTGTCGGTGTGCCGAGGATGCCGGTGACGAGGTCTTGATGAGGGTTGGATGAATACAGTGCTGTATAGCCGGTAAGGTATACAATAAGAACACCCGCTAACATAAACAAGAGTGCAGTGCTTCTCTGAAGAGTATTACTCCTTTGTATAGCTACAGATCCTGAGAATGCCCATACGACAACGGTCGAGATGATGAGAAGGAGCGCTGCTTTATTCGTCTCGAAGTATTCGCGCGTGATCGGGACAAAAAAGAGTGGTAATAAGACCAGGACAATTGCTGTTGTATATCGCTTCAAGGTATTCATAGTTGGTTAGTTAATTACAAGCCAGCTGAATGATATATCACGATGGTTATCGGTGCCAATAGCAACGACAAAATGATTTACACAGGCTTCCTCGCTTTGAGTACAGATATGTTTTTCTTTAATGAAGAGTGGCCGTTCAAGGTATCCGTGTTCAGAAACCGGAGTTATGTAGACGTTCGAGCTGCTCTTGAGGTCAGGAAATGGAACAATAACAGTGTTCTCACCTTCCGGCAGGACGGCTTCACCCGCAATCTCAGGCAGATTGAGTCGCTTAAAGGTTGCTGATCCGGACGCAGAGACCGAGGCAACCGAAACCCCCTCGGTGTTTGCAATTTGAAGCTCATTTGCGGTTATTGACCCTCGTGTCACGATATTTCCACCGCGTGTAAAGAGTATTGCGTCCTTGAAAAATGAAATTGTTTTCTGAGATGCTATCTCAAGATTATCCGCCAGTGAGGTAATGGCATTCTGCACCGAGAGCGATGCGACCGTTGCCTCATTCGTAACAATGAGGTGGGACATGAGTGCCTCCTCTGATATGAGTGAGAAGACCTGAGAGTTCAGTAGAGAGCTTGGCGACGCAGACGAGGAGTGTGTAAGCTGCGTTAGTTTTTGCTGGACAGTATTGAGGTTGCTATTGATCAGGTCAATTGTGCCGCTCTTAATGGTTTGCGCCTCGACGGTATCAGAAAAGACACCATTTTTTGCAGAAACCGTTCCTGCAGACTGAATGTCGCCGGTGTTAGAAATCGAGGTTACGTTCTGTCCATTCGCCCCTTTCACAACGAACTCAGATGACGAGTCCTTCAGGTCGACCACGAGATCACCTCCGCTTGGAGGCGTGAGTGTTGATGTCTCTATCTGAGGTGAAATAACTTTCTGTGCGGTGAGGAGTTTTACCGGCGCTGCCAATATACCGGAAACAACCTCACTGATTATTGAAATTGGGGTGTCGGTCTGGGTTATCATGTCTGTACCGACAAAGACCATAATTTTATTCTTCACCGATCCTGGCTCCCATGGCTCAAGTGCGCGACCGATTACCATACCATCCCTATCTGCTTTTTGTCCCTTGCCTCGATCGGATGACGTTGTAATATAATCACCCACCTGAATTGCAGATGAGGAGGGTGATATCTTCACCGGCACACGACCCTTTAACGCGATCGGTAGAGGGTTGTCAGATGAGGAGATGTTGTGCCCAACGCTGATAAAGTCCCCAAAGTTATCTGAAACGATGCCGATGGTTGTAGAATCATACGGTCGTGATGTTTTGATGAGCTGTCGAATCTCATCCCCGGTGGTAGTTTTAATAACTTTTGATCCCAGTGCTACGATGTCTCCAAACTCTGTGTTCGACTCGGTAGGATACATTTCTGCAAAGTCAGCGGTTGGCGTCGAAGCGCAGTCTACGATACCTTGGTTATCGGTTCCTGACTCAGAACTATGGCAGAGCGCGAATGAGGTTCCGGAGCCTCCAATATCAAGTGTGGTTTTCCCGGACGTGGATGAACTGCCTGAAACTAAGTCTCCCTTTACCGATAGTTTTGAACCATCGGTTTGGTCAACAGCATTGAAAATACCTTGAGTTGAGGTCACACAGTCGAACGATCCGTCGAAGCAGATACGGTCGGTGAAAAGACTATTCCACATTCGAGTAGCGGATCCAAGATTGAATACGCGCCCGAGATCTGGTCCAACATCCCCTGAGATCTCAAGCCGGAAGGCTGCCGGGTGGGCGGTATTAATCCCAACGTTCCCGCCGTCGGAGATAAAGATTCTATCGGAGCTCGAGCCACCTGTTTTAAGACGGATCGCTCCGCTACCGGTTGCATTCAGTGTAATATCACCGGTTTGCGCTGACTGGATGGTTACGTCTGAGCTGCTGGAGATGGTAAAGGTCCCACTCTTTGCCGTCGAAGCTATATGAGGAGCCTCCACCGAGAGAATAATCGATCCATCCGGTGCAATATACGGAATAGATGAGGCCTCGGATCCAAGCGATAAATTCTGAAGGCGTTCTGTATTAGAAGAATAACTAACGTTAGCAATTTGTTTTCTCGGGCGCATCTCTTGATCAGAGCCAACCGTTGTTCCGAGGTAGAGCATAGCGTGCTCTGCAAAGAGCGTAGCAGAGACCTCACCGCCGCATACATCCTGTGGTGGGGGAGGGCTCATTGCAGCTCCTCCAACAAGAACAGAAAAATTTCCGTTCCGTTCCGGTGTTATACTGCAGACGCCTGATTGGTATATAGGCGAGCGAGACGACGCAGAATCATAGAGTCTGAACTGCACTGGAGTTATCGAGCCAATCGCGTTACCCAGTCGGTCGGTAAGCCTCCCATTAAATGCGAATATACGTCCCGAACTGCTCTTCTTGAGCGAAGCGAGCGGAGTTGTGTTCTTGGCAAAGAGAGTGCCGGATCCTTGAAGAAGAAGGTAGATGCCGGCAATCGACACACAGAGCCCAATGACAGGGCCAAACCGAAGGTTTCTGCGCATATCATGGCCAGCTGTTCCCATTTTTCTATACGGACGTGCAGTATTGTCGATATCCATCTTCCGCTCAAGTTCTAAAACTGTCTTTTTTGTTGCATCTGGAATTCGTGCCGTTGTTATCTCTCGCTCCTTGAGAAAGTTCAGGAACCGTCGAAGAGAGGAAAGCCTGCGGTTATATGTCGAAGTTGGAAGAAGTAGTCGATCAAGGTGGGCAATATATTCTTTCACTACATCTGTCGTGATTAGGTTTTCAATGTCTTGATCGCTCTCTGCTCCTTGTCGCGAGCCTATCCAACCAACAAAGTACTTCGTGTCGGAGGCGTAGTTTTTAATTGAGGTGTGACTGAGGTCCTGATTCTCCGCAGAAAGATACTCACGATATTCGGCCTCTATATTAGACAGATTATACCGATATTGAGCCATACTTCATCGTAAGAAATATACTATCGACTGTCAAGTCGAGAGATGGGTTGGATTGTTACTCAAATTCGAGGCTAGCTGGACAGAAGTAGAGGTTCTCAAATAGGGTCTATAGTAACATTTAATTTATGTAATGTTAATTAACGCAGATTACTTATCAGAACCTATACCTATCAATCTATATCATACGACCTATAGGACGAACAAAATATAGAAATATATTTCAAATTGAGGAGAATGGTGCATCTTTACTTTAAACATGTTTACTTAGGTATACGGCTACTGCATCGTAGTTTCGTGGCAATTAATACTATATATTTGCGCAGTCGAGATCCATTAGTTGGCATTTTTTAACTCATTTTCCAGACATTGGCAAACGCTCTTCCTAACTGATAGTTTCGATTGATTCTGATAAACATTGTTAGATCGTGAGATATTGGTTTTTTGTTATAGTTCGATATATTGACATTATTTTCAACGTTTGTTAAATTTGTTGCCTATGGGAATTAAGGAACGAAGAACGAAGATACTTCTTGCATTTGGCCTTCTTGGAGGTATTCAGCTTAATTTTGTTACTATAGACGATTCTTTTCTTACTCTATTCGATCTGTCATTAAATCAAAAAACGAAGGCAACTTTAAGTTCATTGGAGAGAAAGGCCCTCATTAAGCCCAATACTGACAGAACTGCTTTTCAGCTGACACAGGAAGGCTTTGATGAGTTGTCGCGTGAGTTTCCATACTTTCGTTACTTTCGAACGAACTGGGATGGTGTATGGCGGGTTTTATCGTATGAGATCCCTGAGAAGAAGCGTGATCTACGAGACCGCTTGCGTAGAGAGGTTGCAAGCTGGGGTCTTGGACCATGGCACAGGTCGTTTTGGTTGACTCCCCACCCAATCGTCCCCCATCTGAAGCAGCTTGTTTCGGGGAAAGAGGAACAGCAGTATGTACAGGCGTTTGAATCGAGCCACGTTTTTGGAGATAGAGAAGTGCTTATTGAAAAGGTTTGGGGTAAGGTAGCGCTTGCCGAGAGATATAAGAATCTCTTTAAGGTGTGGCATCAGGTGCTCTCTGAGAGTATCGATGCTGAAACGAAGCTCTCCAAGGTTCTGAGTTCGTTCGTAGATGTTGTTCGTAGGGATCCGGGATTGCCAAAAGAGCTTCTTGGTCAAAACTGGATCGGTTATGAAGCGCTTGAGCTATTCACCGAGATTAAGGGAATCCTCCTTAGTCAAGTAAAAAAATAATATCTCCTAATATATCCGTTCGGAGTATTTCAGATTCACTCATCTTAAGTAATTCGAGTATTTCTGGAGATGGGTGGCCATAAGAGTTATTTCTTCCTACACTTATCACTGAGTAGGTGGGGTCTGCTAACAATAACAAGTCACGGTTTAGACCGTGTTTAGAGCCATGATGAGGAACCTTCAGTATTGATGAGGCAAGTTTAGGCTTTTCTCGTAATCCGATCCATGTTTTTGCGGATATGTCGCCGGTGTAGAGAATAGACCAGTCATGGTACTTGAGATGCAAGATTTGGGACATTTCATTTGGATCTGTTCCAGGTTTTAGGGCATGTAGAAAATCCGATGTTGGCCAATAGACAGTGATCGTAAGGTCTCCAGACTCAAAAACATCGCCTTCGAGCGCCTCTCGAATAGGAACACCAGACACTTCAAGATTATGTAGGAGGGCTTTTGCTTCCTTGCCGATCTCAGGCTCCCGGTTCAGATACACCGATAGAATGGTGTAACGTGAGCGAAGCGACTCCAGTCCACCATAGTGATCAATCTGGAGGTGTGAGATGAACACCGCCTCAATAACTCCATCAAAGTTACGGTTATGTTTGTGAATACAATTTTCTACGGACGACTGTTTACCGGTGTCTATGATAATATCGAGCCTGGGTTTTATATGTATATAACTCGCATCTCCCTGTCCGACATCGCAAAAAACCACGAATGAAGATACCGGTTGATCAGTGATACTTTCGCCCACCTGAAACAGTACCGCAATAATGCAGGCGACAATAAACCCTACAGGTCGAACTGGATTGTCATGCATCAGAGATGTATATAAGAAAACGGAATTAGTCGAGATACGGTCGTGATAAAAATAATATATCGAAGCATTCCTTCGGCCAACCACGCAAGTGGGGCGGAGAGCTGTGTCGAAAGAAGGCCAACAATGCTTATCGCAAAACCAAGAAGCATGAGGGGTCCAATCACAATAGAAACTGCCAAGTTTGCCAGAGGGGAGATGAAGGATATTTGATGGAAATAGATAAATATGAGCGGTGTTGTAAAGATCTGTGCGGCGACGGTGATTCTCAGTTCTTCAGGAAACCACCATCGTGGCTTGCCAGAGCTTTTCCCGAAGAGCACTATTCCCAGCGTTGCCCCGATTGACAGTAGAAAAGAAACGTTCGTTATAAGTGAAGGCTGGAAGGAGAGCATTGCGATAGCGGCAATAAAGAGCGAGTACAGGGCAATGGTTTTGCGGCTAAATAGCGTTGCAATTAAGCTCAAACAACCCATAATGGTAGCGCGAAGAGTGGGTGGCTCCAGACCAACGCATATGGCAAATAGGATAATAAAGCAGAGAGTGATGATGTCTGCGAATTTCTTTGGAAGAAAACCAAAGAGTGCCTCTAGCATAGCCCCAAGAACTGCGATATTCGATCCCGAGAGAACCATGATATGAAGGAGGCCAGATTGTTTAAAGGATTCGTTGAGCTCCTTGAGGTGGTCGATACTTCTGCCATAAGTGATCCCGTTCAGGAGGGAGGAGTACGGGCTCGAGAGGCATCTATTAATCACGTCAGTAAAATAATGAATTGAGAATTCTCCCATTGTGTTAAAGTGTGATGATGGTTCTTATCTTTTCGTACAGACCGTTCTTCAGTACCTTTTTTTGAATGAGTTCCTCGAGAGATAGATACGGTCTACCTCGTATGATTGCCTCCGCGATGATCGGGCCTACGCCCGGCAGTTTTTCGAGCGATTCCTGCGACGACGTATTAATGCTTGTCAAGACAGGGTCACTGGTAGGACCGCCAACCGATGACAGAAATTCTTGTTGAAAAGGGATGTAGATTTTTTCTTGATCGTTCAACTTTTGTGCACGATTGATGTTTTTGACATAATAGTCCATATCGGCATCGGGCGATAGACCGCCCGCTTTTTCGATAAGCTCAAACACGCGCTGTCCTGATCTGATCGCATAAACACCCGGTCGCACCACTGCGCCACCCACATCGAGGTATGCGGTAGGGGGTACTGTTTGCTTTTTTTGTATAAGAGTGGGGGATTGGCTTGCATTATCAGTCCGAATGGTTACAAATAATCCGATCGTTATGCAGAAAAGTACGCAGTTTGTAATGACAACGATGAACTCAATCGGTCGTTCGCGTAATTTCTCGAAGAGTTCATCTCGTGATAGGTGGAGCAGTTCCCGATATTCTTCCATACTGAAGATATTGTCGGTGCATCGTGGAGTGCTGTCCACGGACTATATGCTACAAAATGAAGCTTCCGGAGCCTTTGAGGTTGATCTGCCGTTGTTTAGTATACTGAAAGCATGTTTCGATTCGTTATACCTGTCGTGATGTTGGTGAGCTATCTTGCGTTATCCTCCGGAGTAGTGGCGGAAAATCTCAGATCGACGGAGTATGCGATCGAGTCTGGGACATTCGATTATCAGATTGATGACAAAAAGGCAGAAGGGAATTACAATCTTTCATCGGGCTTGGGAGAAGGAATACGCAACCAGTTTCGTGAGCGTGGATATGCGATTTACACCTACCTGAGCTCGGCTAAGGAGCGATCGTACACCCGAGCATCACTCGACCGATCGCAGTTGGTTTTTCGGGATGCCGAGTCTTCAGATGAGGCATCCGAGACCGTGCGTGTAACGGTAGAGTCGAACGCGGTATCGGACCCTACCATCTCGGTTTTTCAAGAAGGGCAGTTTTCCAATTCATTTGGTCAATCGATTTCCCCCATGCGATGTAACGAGAAGCAGTTATGTACGCTACTCGCCCCGGTACGCTGGGTTGAGGGCTCTGGTCTCGGATACAGCACCGACCGTACAGCATACCGGCCATTTTTTATCGGAGGGAGTGAAGCGTCGAAACAGGCAGTGCTACCACTTATGCAGAAAGAGAAAAACCAATCCGCAACGGTTACGGTGATGCTCAAGCCAGGATCGGAGATTGGGAGCGGGCTATATCGCGGCACCATTATCTTTACCATTCAAGGAGAACTATGAAAAAAAGTATCGCAGTCTTTTTATTCTTGCTTCTCTTTTTATTTTCGTCACCAGTGCATGCAGACGACGTAAACATCACCATCGGCCCACATGCAGTTGGCGTGCTCGCCCGCCCAGGAACCGTTGTGCGCGTTCCGTTTACCATAACCAACTCAAGCGACTCTCAGTATGTAAAGCCAATCCTTCTGAGAGCTCGCGAAACCGGAACCGCTGCTCAGCTCGAGTACGACGCAATCAGCACAATCCCATTACAGGCAGCATACTTTGAGGGTGAGGAGCAGATAGGCCAGTCCATTTTGCTCGATAAGGGGCGAGCCAGAACGCTTATCTATCAGCTCGAACTATCAGATAGTGTGAAGGTTGGCGATTATCTACTCGCCGCAGGTGTCGAGACGCAGCCGGACCACCTCTCCTCAGCCTTTAGCTTACGCTCGAAGGTGCGCCTCCTGGCGCCGATTCTTCTCACGGTCTCTCGTACTGGATCGGTAGATATCAACGGGACCATTCAGTCCTTCACAACAGGTAATAAACAGTATTTCTTTGATAGTTTTGACTCCATACCTCTCGATCTAACGATCGCGAACATCGGAAGAAATGCTTTTCGAGCGGGGGGAACGATTCTTGTGAGAAATGGATTCGGTCAGTCGGCTACCTATGACCTAAATGAGCGAGTTATCTTTGCGGGCGGCTCTAGATCATTATCGCTTCGACAGAGCGATACTGAGGGAGTAACGATACACGGTTTTTTTGTAGGAACGTACACCGTTTCAGCATCGGTTGTCTTAACGGACGGGACGGTTCAGTTGACAAAATCGACCACATTCTACGCGTTTCCTTTTAAAATCATGTTCTTTGGTCTCATGGTGATGGTAGGTGGGCTGATTGTTCTGCGGAAGAGGCAATAGTGTGATACAATCAGTGGCATGAAGAAAGCGCGAGAAGGTGCTCCTCAGGTACCGGTATTCGATGGTCTCATGAGCGAACTGAGAAAGGTTTCTTGGCCAACGAGACAGGAAACGGTGCGGTTAACGATGGTGGTCGTGCTAATATCCTTGATTATTGGCTTGTATGTGGGTATAATTGACGTACTCTTGACGCGGTTATTAGAGCTACTGTCAAAGTCAAGATAGTTGTCCTTAGCTACGATTATTCTTATCTTTTAGATATATTATGAACGATACTCAGATCCAATCAGAAGAGTCTGTGGTTGAGAATGCTCAGCCAACAGCAACTCCTGTTGTAGACCAGGTCGAGGTTGACGATCCAAAAAAATGGTATGTCATTCACGTGAAGACCGGATATGAAGGACGTGTCAAGTCTGCTCTTGAGCAGCGTATAAAAAGTCTCGGAGTAGAGGATCGTGTCTTCGATATTATTATCCCGGTTCGTGAAACGGTTAATGTAAAAAAAGGAAAGAAGACCAAGGCAATGGAAAAGGTCTTTCCAGGATACGTCTTGGTGAAGATGATACTCGATGATGATTCATGGCTCGTCGTTCGAACGACAGAAGGTGTTACCGGATTTGTTGGTGCAGGATTGAAGCCAACACCAATCAGCAATAGAGAGGTTGAGGCAATCATGCAGTTCGTTCAGCAAGAACAGCCAAAGTTCAAGACCAAGTTCTCTGTTGGAGAGGCTGTTAAGATCGTTGAGGGACCGTTTGCAGATTTTCTTGGAACAATCGAGGCTATCGATGATGAAAAAGGTAAGGTTCGGGTTCTCGTCTCGATCTTTGACCGCGAGACGCCGGTCGAGTTAGACTTTTTACAGGTTGTAAAGTTGTAATATGGCAAAAAAGATTAAAACACAGTTAAAGCTCAATCTTCCTGCAGGAGAGGCTACTCCCGCACCACCGGTTGGACCAGCACTCGGACAGCATGGTGTTCCGATCATGGACTTCATCAAGGAGTACAATGCCCGAACCGCGAAGCAAAAGGGACAGGTTATTCCGGCGGTCATCACCGTCTATGAAGATCGAAGCTTCACCTTTATCACCAAGCTCCCACCGATGTCGGAGCTCATCAAGAAGAAGGCGGGTATCGCAAAAGGATCCGGAAAGCCAAATACCGAAAAAATCGGCAAATTAACAAAAGCTCAGGTCGAAGAAATTGCAAAAGAAAAGTTACAAGATTTGAATGCATATGATGTAGAGATGGCCTCTCGTATCGTTGCAGGAACCGCACGTTCAATGGGTGTGGAGGTCGAGCAGTAATCTATGGGAAAAATTAGAACGCGAGTCATCGGTCTTGAAGAGGTAGAAAAGGAGCAGAAGCAAGAGCAGAAGAAGCGTGCAGAGGAGAAGAAGGTCCTCAAGCAGGCAAAGGATGAGACCCAAGAAAATAAGTCCGAGCAAGAAGTTGCTGAGCCTAAAAAAGAGAAAAAAGCAAAGAAGAACATCGAAAAATCAGTAAAAACCCGAAGCCGAGGTCGCAACTACAGAGCAGCAAAGGACAAGATCGTAAAGGATAAGACATATACTCTTTCTGAAGCAGTCGCTCTCCTCAAGGAGCTCAAGTATGCTCAGTTCGATGAATCGGTTGAGCTACACATGAACACAACTCAGGAAGGTCTTCGAGGTGAAATTTCACTTCCTCACTCAATTGGAAAGACCGTGCGCGTAGCAATCGTTGACGATGCGCTCCTCGAAAAATTAGCTGATAACAAAATCGAGTTTGACATCCTTATCTCACACCCATCATACATGCCAAAGCTAGCTCGGTTTGCGAAGGTGCTTGGTCCACGCGGCTTAATGCCGAATCCTAAGACCGGAACTATCTCGCCAAAACCTGAAGAGGTCGCAAAGAAGTTTGAGGGGGGATTGATGAAGTGGAAAGGTGAGGCTAAGTTCCCACTTGTACATCAAATGGTTGGAAAGATTTCTGCAGACAGCAAGGTCATCGAAGAAAATGTTCAGGCCTTTGTAAAGGCAGTAGGAGAGGCAAACATCAAGGAGATCTTCATCAAAACAACCATGTCTCCAGCGGTTCGAATCACCGTGTAAATCTTCGTTTTGCGAGTGTGAGGATCATTCTCACAACATCGTCAACATCAAGGTCATCGCTCATTTGAACGGTCAAATCAAACTGTTGAGGGTTCTGTGAGCTTGCTCTGAACAACGTTCGGCTAAACTCTTCTCGCTCCTTATCCTTCCGTCCCATGATTGTGATGGCGCGTTTACGCGATACCCGATCATACTTCATAATTGTCTGCATCCGATATTCATCACTCGCGATGAATCGAACTTTGAGGGCGTTCGGAAAGAGAAAATGCGCACCTCGTCCTACAATAATTGCCTTACCTTGTGTACCAATAGCTGATAGAATCCGAACTAGGTGTTTTTGATAGCTTTGGAGAGTGATGTAGCGACGTCCAAAAAACTCGCCAATCACCTCTTCAACGATCGGGACCTGACGTTCGTCTACCTGGCGAATGAGCTTCTTTTCAAGTCGAGCCTCTTGAGCGATCTTATCGATAATATCTCGATGATACACTCTCCACCCATTTCCCAGCTTGTTGCTGAGTCGCTTTGCAACGATGCTGCCTCGTGATCCGTACTCCCGAGAGATCGTGATCAGCGGGTGTGAGGGATCGGAGATGGTTTCTCCTATATATTCATGGCTCGAGGAACGAAAGAGATTGAGATTGACAAGTTCAAACAGTTTTTTCATATCGCTAAAAATTGCCTCAACCATAGTAGTCCTTTCTTGCAAAAAAGCAAGCGATTTTGTACCATGAAATTATGCAGAAGCTCTCTCCTGAATTTTGGGAATACCTTTCGCAGAAACAAAAAGACCTCCTGCATCAAGGCGACTTCATTCGACACGAGGTCATCGAAGAGGGTAAGTACAACTTTGATGACTATGCGTTTATCGTATTCCCATACGCCAAAGCATTCGAAGGTTTTCTCAAACAACTCTTTAAAGACGTTGGATTTCTTTCCGATAGCGACTACTCATCCGATCATCTGCGATTGGGCAAACTCATGTCGCCACACCTTGTCGGGAGGCTTCGTGACCGATCTCTCTATAAGAAGATGGTTCAGTTTGGGACGAAGGAGCTTGCGGAGCGAATCTGGAAGTCCTGGACCGAGGCTCGAAATCGTGTGTTTCATTACTTCCCTCACAACCTTGAGGCGATTACTCTCCAGGAAGCAGAGGAGAAGAAGGACTTGATTTTGAGCACGATGCAGTACGCATTTGAGCAGCTTTACTCAAAACAGCCAAGCACCTCCTAACGATCATGATACACGGACTAACCCAAAAGCAGGCCGAACGGCTACTCGCTCAGCATGGCCGAAACGAACTTCCAAAAGGGAAGAAGCCATCGCTGGTGCGTAAGTTTGTCGGTCAGCTCACCAATGTTCTTGTGTATCTTCTGCTTGGGGCGGTCATCGTTTCATTCTCGGTTCAGGACTACATCGAGGGGTCGCTCATACTCCTTATTGTGATTCTAAACGCTTGTATCGGTGTGTATCAGGAGGGTAAGGCGGAAGAGGCGATCGAACTACTGCAGAAGTTCACCCAGACCTTTGTCAGAGTGATAAGAGATGGAAAGGAGCAGGAAATCGACAGCGTCTTGCTCGTGCCTGGAGATGTGGTGTATGTCGAGGAAGGCGCAAAGGTTCCCGGTGACGCCCGCGTCCTCACATCAACTCTATTAGAGCTCAATGAGTCGTCGCTGACCGGCGAATCGCTCTCGATTCAGAAGCATGTCGGTGACGATGTGTTCATGGGAACCATTGTCACCAAGGGGAGAGCGCATCTCGAGATTGTTACAACGGGGTCTAACACAAAATTTGGCCACATTACCTCCAGTCTTGAAGAGATCACGCGGAACAAAACTCCACTCCAACTCAAACTCGAGCATATATCGCGGATTATCGGAGTGGTTGGTATTGCGATATCTATCGTTGTATTCGGTCTTTCTGTGGCGCAGGGGAACAGTGCCTATCTCGCCCTCCTCCTCGCGATCTCTCTGGCTGTTGCGGTGGTTCCGGAGGGGCTACCAGCGGTGATGACCGTCGCACTTTCAATTGGCGTGAAGGAGATGGCAAAAAGAAAAGCGATTGTCCGAAAGATACCTGCGATCGAGGCGCTTGGTAGCATCACGCTCATTGCGACCGATAAAACCGGAACCCTCACCACCAATCAGATGCGGGTGAAGGAAGTATTCGCCGCAAAATCGGCATATCTCGACGAGATTATTCAAAATAGCGTTCTCTGCTCTACCGCCTCGCTCGTGAAGACTCATCATGCCGATGGTGCTTCCGGTGTAAATGATCAGGGACCGGATTTCTTAGGTGATCCAACCGAAGGGGCTATGCTCATCTATGCCCAAGAGCAGGGGATCGATGTTGATGAACTACGAAAGAAATGGAAGATGCTCGATGAAGTTCCGTTCGATTCGGTAACAAAGCAGATGCGTGTGCGGGTAGAGCGCGCAGGTAAAACAAAAACCTATATAAAAGGTGCTCCTGAGTCGCTCAACGGTGGAAAAATACCCGCTGCGGTTCGGAAGAAGCTCCTTGAGTGGTCGAAGAAGGGATATCGGGTCATAGGATTTGCCGAGGGATCAACGTATCTCGGAGCGATGGCGCTTTATGATCCTCCCCGACCCGAGGCTGCTGAAGCGATTGCCCGGGCGCGCTTGGCGGGTGTCGAGGTCGTGATGATTACCGGGGACAGTCCAGAAACAGCGGAGGCGATCGCAACCCAGATCGGTCTATTTAGAGAAGGAGAAGAGATCTTGACCGGAGTTCAGCTGGAGTCGTACTCCGATGCCGAACTGACAAAAAAACTGTCAAAAATTAGAGTGTTTGCAAGAACAAATCCAATACAGAAAAGTCGTATTGTGCGGCTCTACCAGAACGCGGGTGAGGTGGTAGCTGTGACCGGAGATGGGGTGAATGATATCGTCGCACTGAAGCAAGCTCATGTGGGGATCGCAATGGGTAAGGTTGGTACCGATGTAGCCCGAGATACAGCGGATATTGTTCTTTCAGATGACAACTTTGCAACTATTGTGAATGCTGTCGAGGAGGGAAGAAATATCGTTAAAAACCTAAAGAGCTCACTCACCTATCTCTTCACCGGTAACTTTTCTGAAGCGCTCGCGCTTGTGGTCGGGTTGAGCTTAGGGCTTCCAAACCTCTTTTATCCGATTCAACTGCTCTATATTAATTTAGTGTCCGACGGTCTGCCGGCATTAGCGCTCGCATTCTCTCCAAGGAACGCATCCGCGATGCAGGAACCTCCTCAACGTGACGCAAAGCTCCTCAACCGGTTCGATCTGATCTTCATCGTCACAATTGGGCTCACGATCACCGTGACCGTGCTCGGAGGATACTACTATTTAGCGCATATATATTCGACATTGGTCGCGAGAACCGGTGCGTTTATTTTGCTCGACCTCGCTCAGGCATTTATGTTTATTACGCTCTGGTTATCGTTCCGTCCGGTCTTCACAAATCTTAAATATGTATTCCATGGCATGTTCGCACTCGGTTTCTTTATCCCATTCATAGCGCAGCTGACCATTAATCAGATCGAGCCACTCGATAACTTATTCCACATACAAAAACTTCCCCTCGATCTCTTTCTTCTCCTCACGCTTTTATCTTCGGTCACGATCTTTGTGCTGCCTGTGATAAAATTCTTGGCAAGAAAGTAGGACTATGAGCATGCGGGTATATTTTGTACGACATGGCCAGACGGTCAGCAATAGACAAGAGATTCACCAAGGTCACGACGATGAACTCAATGATCTTGGTAAAAAACAAGCTCAGGTAGTAGCGCGACGTTTTCGAGACCTTCCCATCGAGGTAATTATTTCAAGTGATTTCAGTAGAGCGAGAGATACAGCCGCCGAGATCGCCCTTGCATCAGGCGCTCCGGTTGAGACCACCGAACTTCTCCGAGAGAGAAAACGGCCAAGTTCGCTTATCGGCAAGTCATACAGATCTGAGGAAGTGATGACCGTCATGAGAGAGTTGGAAGAGAATCGCCACGAGCCGAACTGGCATCATTCTGATGAAGAAAATCACACCGATGCACTCCTCAGGGCAAAGCACTTTCTCGCCTTTCTGGAGAAGCGAACCGAGAAAAACATAGTTGTTGTGACGCACGCTGCATTCATGCGGTTTATCCTTACCTCGATGATCTTCGGGGAACAGGCGACGGTAGAGCAGTTCAAACAAATCTACGATGCATTTAGGCTCGCAAATACCGGAGTGAGCGTATGTCATTATAAAGATGGCCTCCGAGGAATGTATCATCAGGATACCTTCTGGCACATCGACACCTGGAACGACCACGCGCACTTAAAGGACATTACGGAATAAGATGAAAAACCAATCGTTACCAATACTGCTGACAGTCGTAGTTTTCGGAGCGTTGACGAGCGTGCTGTACCTCTTCATTCTTCTGTTGAACTCGTTTACTGCGAAGGATATCGTTCTTCAGTTGCGATGGGGCGATGTCCTCGTTGGTCTCACGATCTATCTCAAGACGTCTGTCGACTTCGCACTGATCATCGGAAACCTCATGAGCGTATACGATGGAGTAAAGAACAGAATCTCGATCGAGATAGGAACCGCATTTGGAAATGCGCTCGGAACGCTCATTGTACTTGGTATCTGGAACTTCTTTCGTGAGGTAGAGTGGTTGCTTGCGCTCATGATCTTTATTGCTGCTCTCGTATTATTCCGGCTTGCGCAGGATGGGTTCGAGCATGTGCATGAGTGGGATGCGAAGTATCCACAATGGTTCAAAATGCTCACCAACTGGCTTGAGGGGAGCGTTACCCGTCTGAACGCATTCATCGATCCTGTTCTGAAATATATCGTGCCACACGCGCGTATGAAGCCAAAAAAAGGACTGGGTTTTGTCGGCCTCTTTGTTGCGTCATTCACAATACCATTTATTCTCGGACTCGACGATTTTGCAGGGTATGTGCCGTTGTTCTCGATCGTTAACGTGTTTGGATTCGCGACCGGAGTATTTCTTGGGCATATGGCCTTGAATATGGCGCTATTCATTAGTCCAAAACGCACAATCACAGCGGTGAAGAACCCATTAATCTCGTTTGCCGGAAGCATTGTCTTTATCGGTCTTGCAATCTGGGGATTCTGGGAGGTCTACAGAATACTTCTTGGAGTGCATTAGTTACCGGCGCTCGCCGGGATGTCGGTGAAGAGCTTCCTGCCAACGTCGGTGCGTTTCCCGGGCAGACCGAAGTGTAGCTTCGCGGCCATTTGGAAAGATTTCCCGTTCTTCATGAGGAAGATCGCTCCAGGTAAGTCCACGCTTAAGAAAATGAGCCTCTGCATGTCCGGCTACCTCATGGTCACCGAGTGGAAGCTCCACTGCCTGGGTAACCACACCCTCACCGGTATACATGCGAATAGCTTCCAGCTGCTCGGGAGTTACGTTATACAGCACTCCATCCACAGTCTCTCCACGTTGATGAATAAGAACACGAGTTTTGTAATCTTCGGGGAACATAGGCATTCTCAAATGAGAGTTTATTTCATCTCCGGTTACAGTTCCCAATGTGCAGTCGCGAGCTTGCATAACATGCCCGGTAGGCGCAGATCCAAGAAGTGTAGTCATAACCTCTCGATCGGCAAGTGCCCCGGTGGCAAAATAGGTTGTCGGTCGAGTAGCTGAAGGATGATTCATAGGAAAGACCTATTCTAGCAAGTTGAAGAACCCTGTCAAGAGTATTGTGTTATCGACGAGCTTGAGAAGGGAGGGTTGGGGAGCCTTCCATTCCTTGTCGATTTCCTTCTCTGTGTTGTCTTGTCAGCCGTGCAGCCTTGAGATATGCTTGAATTTCAAGAAACGGAAATGGGATTTCTTCCTGAGCACGTATACCTTCTCTACTCCTAAACCTAACAGGAGTGATAGGAAAACCATCTCTAAATTGATGGACGATCGGTGCATTTTTTTGGTGACCGAATCCCTCAAGATGAGCATCGGTCAGTACATGTCGAAGCATGAATCGATTAATCAGGTCAATCTCCTCAGGAGATAACCCAGTGACGAGTCTCGCCGAAGCGACAGAGTAATCGGAAGGATGGGCTGCGTAGATTTTTGCCTCTGGAGAGAAAGGAACATCGTTGGGAAGTCTCAGTCCCCTTGACTCAATATGTTGCTGTAATTGTTGTCCCGTGACGTATCCAAGCTCGTAGCCTTGCACTTCCACTACGCGTGACTTCCACATCGGAGGGCTTTGCCAACCGAGCAATGCATTTAATACACTATTTTCCTTCAAAGGTCCGAAAACGAGACACTGAGAGATAGGGTGTTTTGAGGATGATCTAACCATGCTCAATTATACACTATAGGACAACGATCTTCAATCGGAGTTCGGTTCAGAGATGAGGTGTTTTATCGCTGCGACAATCGCCGATGCGTTGATCTCTTGATACTGAAGGTTCTGCTCGGGGCTACCAGAATGGGGTGTATTTCGAACGCACAGATGAGTGAAACGGGGATTTCGACCTTGGTTTGCGGTCGCTGCTAATACCGCCTCCCCAATTCCACCAGCGGGATAGTGATCTTCGACCACGATCATAGGGAGTGAGGCAAATCGAGCAAGGGTAGTAAGATCGATTGGTTTGATTGAGTAAAGATCGATCACCGCAACCTCAACGCCCTCAGTCTTGAGATGATCATACGCCTTGAGTGCCTCATGCAGGGTAATACCGGCTGTCACGATCACAGCTCGATCGCCTGCAGAGCTACGCAGAACATTGGACCCCCCAATTGTGAACGATTGAACCTCTTCGCTGGAGTAGAGTACCGGCAATGCCGCCCGTGTTGCACGAAGGTAGGTGATTCCTTTTTGGTGAAGCGCGAGTGAAGCGAGTTTCTTCATCGCGTTTGCATCTGAGGGATAGAGGACGGTGCTATGGAGAAGTGACCGGAACATCGCAATGTCCTCCAGGCCCATCTGCGACGAGCCATCCTCGCCGATCGACACTCCCGCATGTGAGCCACAGGTGACAAGCTGTGCATAGAAATACTGACCAATTCGAAGCTGATCGAAGGATCGGCTGAGGAACGCTGCAAAACTCGAAATATACGGTTTGAAACCGACTTTGGATAATCCCAAAGCCACAGATACCATATTTTGCTCTGCGATGTACATTTCGAAGAATCGCTCGGGATAGTTTTTCTTGAATTTTTCGGCATAGGTTGAGTTCGAGACCTCTGCATCAAGCACAACGATCGAACGATCGTGAGCTCCGAGCTCAACCAATGCATCACCATATGCCTCACGGGTAGCCATGTTGTCGTGTAGTTCATAGCCTGAAAGGTGAGCTGTGACAGGGCTCAGACCAGATATCGCCACGCTTTCGTTCCCAACCGACCCCACTGGTGGCAGTGACAGTGTCGCTGAATGGATTTCTGCAGTAGATCCAAGCTCATTGAGCGCTGCTTCAAGTTTGTCTTTTGGAACCGGTTTTCCGTGCCAACCCTCCTTGTTCTCTAAGAACGATACCCCTTTACCTTTCACTGTTTTTGCGATGAAGATTGTTGGTTTCTGTTGCGCGCCAATATTCGCGCTATAGGCTTTAATAATTTCATCGAGCTGATGACCATCCTGGATGATCACGGTGTGCCACCCAAAGGCATCAAACCGCTTGGCGTAGGTGTTCAGATCCCAACCAACCATTGTTTCTCCGCGCTGACCTAGCCGATTCACATCGAGAACTGCGGTGAGGTTGGTTGCATTATATTTTGCAGCCAGCTGTGCCGCCTCCCAGACCTGTCCTTCCGCGACTTCACTGTCGCCCATGAGTACAAAAACACGAGGTAGTTCAGCGATGTTCCGGTGGTGTAGTCGCAGTCCAAGCGCCATCCCCAGACCAATCGAGAGTCCTTGGCCTAACGAACCGGTCTCAACGTCGTGGTAGGGGAATAATGGAGTTGGGTGGCCTTCCAAGCGAGAATATGCATCACGGAGCTTCATCAGATCTTCCTCGGTGAGCGCCCCTGCGACCCGGTACAGAGCGTACAGCAGTGGGGCAGCATGTCCTTTTGATAGGATGAATCGATCGTTTCGCAGATCATGTGGTTTTGCGATATCTTGTCGGAAATATCCACCAAAAAAGAGTGTTGCGATAAGCTCAACTGCCGAGAGTGATGAGGTTGGGTGTCCAGATCCCGCATGCGTTGTTGCGGTGAGGATGTCTGACCTGATCGTTCTACACAAAGATTCGAGATTCGATAGTTGGTCCATAAAATTAGTATACAGCGTGCGATGGGGTATAATGAAACCATGCCAGAAGGACAGGAGATTCCACTTGTAAAACCGACCAAACACCCCGACCTCGTACGAAAGCATATGGGAGAGGGGTTGTTAGAACCAATGGCACGGAAGTTTACCGCACTTAAACTCCTTCTCGATCGTTCGCGAGGAAGAGTTGCCGGTCTTGATAAAGAGGTAAAACAACTTGAGGCGGAAATGGTTATAGATCCTTTGACCATGGCATATACCAAACAATACTTCAATAAGCAACTTGCAGCCGCGTTTTCACTGATTCAAAGAGAGATTGTGCCAAACCCTGCAGGAAGGGCTGTTCGTGCAAAGGAAGATGCTCATCAGATAGGAGTGTTGATGTTTGATTTAGACAACTTTAAATCGGTGAATGATGAGTATGGTCATCCCGAAGGGGACAGAGTCTTGAAGGAGTTTTCGGAAACCATGCGCTTCTTAATCCGACAGGAAGATGTGTTTGCCCGTTTAGGAGGCGAGGAGTTCGGTTTGATAATTCGAGAAACTGAGCAGTTAAGGCCTGATTATGTTGCACGATTGGCAGAGCGATTTCGTGATTCGGTGAGTCGACGTGTCTATGTTGGCTCAGGAGATCAGTTAAAGCCAGTCACGGTGAGTATAGGAATGACGCTCTATCCGAACGGTTCGCCAATCAATAGCCCTGAGGATCTCATTTCGTACGCAGATAAAGCGCTGTATAAAGCGAAGGAAGGCGGAAGGAATCAGGTGGTGAAGTTTACTGGGGTAAACGAGCAGGGTGAACCTCAGTTCTCAAGGGTTGATGTGTCGCCCAATGGCTGACCAAGCTCCTGCGCCTTCAGCACTCTTCGCATGATCTTCCCACTTCGTGTTTTCGGAAGGGAGGGCACAAACTCAATCTCATCTGGAGTTGCGATGGGGCCGATCATCTCGCGAACCTTCTTTTTCAGCTCCGCCTCGAGCTCATCTGTAGGATTCTGGCCAACCTTGAGAATTACAAACGCCTTAATTGACTCTCCCTTGATCTCATGTGGCTTTCCAATTACCGCCGCCTCTGCTACTGCAGGATGAGCCACAAATGCGCTCTCAAGCTCTGCGGAACCAAAGCGATAGCCAGACACCTTCAGTACATCGTCATTGCGACCCAAAATCCAGAAGTACCCATCTGTATCAATCTTCGCGGTGTCGCCGGTGAAGTAGACGTTCGGGATCTCACCCCAGTACGACGTCCTGTACTTTTCTTGATTCTTATAGATGTCCTTCATCATTGCCGGCCATGGGTGTTTGATGACGAGGAAGCCCTGTTCATTTCGTGGAACCGGCTTTCCATCATGATCGACAACATCGAGCTCAAGTCCTGGGAATGGTTTAAAGCAGGAACCGGGCTTGAGCGGCACCGATGGGAGTGGAGAAAGGACATGCATCCCGGTCTCGGTCTGCCACCAGGTATCCATGATCGGACATTGATCTTTACCGATGACATGATGAAACCACTTCCATGCTTCTGGATTGATTGGTTCACCGACACTACCGAGAATCTGGATATGACTGAGGTCGAATTTGTTTGGCCATTCTTCGCCAAACTTCATCAGCGCACGAACTGCGGTTGGGGTGGTATAAAACTTCGTAACGCGATACTTAGCAAGAAGCGACCACCACTTTCCGGGATCGGGAAAGTCAGGAGGTCCCTCATAGACGAAGCTGGTTACCCCATTGATAAACGGCGAGTAGACAATGTAGCTGTGGCCGGTAATCCACCCTGGATCGGCCGTGCACCAGTAGATATCATCTGGCTGAAGGTTGAAGATCCATTTCAGTGTAATGTATACGCCGACCATGTAGCCACCATGACTATGGAGAATCCCTTTTGGCTTACCGGTGCTTCCTGAGGTATAGAGAATGAACAATGGATCCTCTGCATCCATTATTTCAGTCGAGCACATCGTGTCCTGTCTTTCGACTACTTCATCCCACCAGAGATCGCGACCTTCCTTCATAGTGACCGGATTTCCACTGCGTTTCACCACCAACATATGCTCAACCGAAGGCGCCCCCGCTACTGCATCGTCGACGGTTTTTTTCGTGTCAACGAGCTTTTCTCGAAAGTGATAACCATCTGCCGTGATGATAACCTTTGACTCTGCCTCAAGAACGCGATTCTTCAGTGCATCGGTTGAGAAGCCTGAATAGACAACGGTATGAACTGCGCCAATCTTTGCGCATGCAAGCATGCTGATGGTCTGTTCCGGTAGACGGGGAAGATATATACTCACCCGATCTCCTTTGCGAACACCGAGCGATTTGAGCGCGTTGGCGCATTTACAGACCTCTTCGTGGAGTTGTTGATAGGTAAAGGTGCGCGTCGCGCCATCCTGTCCCTCCCAGATCAATGCTTGTTTATCTCGATTACCATTTTTAAGATGTCGATCGAGTGCATTGTTTACAATATTGCACTGTGCTCCTTTATACCAGTGCGCGTAGGGATACTGCCAGTCGAGAACCTTATCCCAGTGTTTGAACCAGTTAAGTTCTTTGGCGATGTTTTCCCAGAATGCTTCAGGGTTTGCGATAGAGTCTGCATGGAGTTGTTCATAGTCTTTAACGTACGAATGCTCAACGAGAGTGGAAGAAGGTCGCACTACTGGATCATCCATTTCATCTATTATGCAGAAGAACGAGAAGGAAAAGCAAGGGCTTATCGGGTTACCTGAAATGATTTCACCTGCTCGAGGAGACGTTTTGCTTCGACATTTTTCTCAAAATGCTCTCGTACTGGTTGGAGTAGTTTATCAAGCTCTGACGCGACAGAAACTTTAAGATCCTGTGGGTGAATTTCTTTTGCAGCGAACTTTTGTTCGAGTTCCTCATATGACGAAACGGTTAGATTGCCGCCGAACTTCTCCGGTCGTTCGATGGTAAGAGCGGGAAGCGCTTCAAACAAAATATACTTACAGTACTCAAGGACCGGATTGTCCTTTACCTCACCCTCCAGACACCATGCCTTATTTATCTTCCGATTGATGTCATCGGTAGTATCGGTCATGAAGATGGCAGAGTCGGGATTCGACTTCGACATTTTGAGCTCGATAGTCCTCTTTACCTTATCCTCGGTTTCGTTTGTTGGTTTACCAAGCCCCATCAGCATATGATGGCTCACTACTACCGGCTTCCAGTACCCAAGCTGTGGGCCTATTTCACGCGCCAGCATGTTTAGTTTACGTTGATCCATTCCGAGCTGAGTAATCTTTGCTCCGAGCATGAAGATATCGGCAACCTGCATGCAGGAGTAGATGATATTTGCTCCGGTGAGGTTGTCGAGCGATTCATCGCGACCCATCATCTCTGCGGTGCGAACAAACCTCCCAAGTGCATTTGATTTTCCGACCTGTACCACGAGTTTCCAGTAGTCGGGGTTTTTTGCCATATCCGATGCCCAGTGGAACTCAACCTTACTCATGTCCATTCCACAGGCCTTCCAGACCTCTATGAAGTACTTTCCCACGGTCTGAATCCTCTGAAGATCACCACCCATTTTATTGTTTGCGAGCGCGTGCCAGTCTGCAACCCACATCTTGAAGCGAACGCCCGCCTTGGTCATCTTGTTTACGTTGATGGCGCGAAGAAGGCCTTGTGCGATGTGAATTTGGCCCGAAGGTTCGAATCCATCGTAGGCAACGAGTTCCTCCCCAGAGTCGAGGAGTGCCTTAAGTTCATCTTCCTTGATAATCTCCTCACCAACCTGTTGAATGAGGGCGAGTCGTTCATCGGTGGTCATACCGATCCATTATACGATATAATTCAGATCAGTATGAAAAAAAGAGTGTTTTCGGGTATTCGAGCTACCGGTACGTTGCATCTGGGGAATTACTTTGGTGCGGTGCAGGGAATGCTCGAACTGCAGAACAATCCCGATTACGAAACGTTCTATATGGTCGCAGATCTGCACACCGTCACCACCCCGTACACGGTAGAGGAGCTTCGAAAAAATCGCAGAGAGGTGTTCCTTGAGTATCTTGCCTGTGGTCTCGACCCCGAAAAAAGCACCGTATTCTTCCAGTCGGATGTTCCCGAGCACACCGAACTCGCATTCTACTTTTCATCAGTAGCAACGATTGCTCGCATGTCACATCTCCCAACCTATAAGGACAAGGTAAAGCAGTACCCTCAGGACAATACCATGGCGCTTCTCAACTATCCGATCCTCATGGCGGCCGACATTCTTCTGTACAAAGGGGAGTTGGTTCCGGTTGGAGTTGATCAGGAGCCACATCTGGAGGTAGCGCGTGAGGTGGCGCGAAGAATGAACGAGAAGTACGGACTTGCGTTCCCGGAGCCAAAACGGTTTAGCACAAAGGGCGAGTATATACCGTCACTGAAAGGAGAGGGAAAGATGAGTAAGTCGGTTGAGGGGAGCTTTATCAATCTGATGGATGCACAAGACGCGATTCTCAAAAAGGTTCGATCCATTCCAACCGCTACTAAGGCGGGTGGCGAGATGAGTGGCGGCGTGAAGAGTTTGTTTGCGATGGGGGAGTTGTTTTTCCCCGATCGAGTCGATGGGTTCCGATCGTCGTATGAGACTGGCGCACTCCAGTTTTCTGAGATGAAGGACGCGCTCGCTCAAGCGATATCTGAGAAACTGGAGCCGATTCAGCGCCGATATGACCAGCTACAGCAGGATCAGGCGCGTGTCGATGCACTGATTTTGAAGGGTGCCGAAAAGGCCCGAAGTATCGCTGTCACCACCGTCGCCGAGGTTAAAACTGCGATGGGGCTTCGGTCATGAGCGTTCATTTCTACAATCTTCGTAGTCGTCTGGGTATGATCAATCTCCCTCATCGACAGGAGGAGTTCAATATCGGCGTTGAAGAGGGTGGGGATGCGATTCTTACCGCTGAGTTTATGGAGCAGTTTCCAGGAGCGGCAATTGATCGATTCGAGTTCACCGTGCCTGAAGCGCTCGATCGGAAAAAGTACTTCGAAACCATTACATATGACTCCCAACAAGCAGTGGCACTCATCGAGGACACGCTCCAGGAAGATGAGATGCAGGTAGTTGTGGGAGGAGATCATAGCGTAGCCCTGAGCTCACTTGCCGCGATCCTTCGTCGACTCCATTCACACTCGGTTGGATATATTCAGGTCGACTCGCACCCAGACATTAACACCATCGCTACCAGTCCAACCGGTAATTTTCATGGAATGTGGATGCGACCGTTCGTTGGTGGCTTCGAGCGAGAGGACATCAACATGCTGGTGCCGCATCTTCTCAAGCCACACCAAATCCTCTACATCGGCAATCTCGATCTCGATCCAGAAGAGTCTGAGTTCATCGCCACGCAAGGCATCCGTATCATTTCATTGGACGAGCTCCGCGCTAAGGACGGAAAGGTCGCGCTCGAGATACGGAAGTTCTTCAACACATTTGAGCATATTCATCTCGATATCGACATCGATGGTTTCGACCGGAGCGTCGCGCCTGCCACCGGGATTCCAGCACAGAGAGGGCTCCTGCGAGGTGACATCGACCAAGTACTGTCGCTGTTTCGCACAAAAGAAAGTCGATCGCTCGATCTTGTGGAGGTGAATCCCGAGAAGGAGGGTGCAGAGGAGACCGTTACATTTGCACAATCGTTGATCGCGGATGCTTGTTTGGGAGCGTAGCCTACGGCAATACTCTACACTTTTTGTATAATAGGGTTCACAGCATATGCATCGAAAGTACATACCATCCGAAATTGAGGGGAAGTGGCAAGAGAAGTGGAAGAAAGAGAAAACCTTCTCTCCGGATCTTGATAAAGCCAAAAACCCATACTACGCACTGATGATGTTCCCGTACCCATCGGCCGAAGGACTTCATGTAGGGAATATGTACGCCTTCACCGGAACCGACATCTTCGCACGCTTCATGCGCATGCAAGGGTACGATGTTCTCGAGCCGATTGGGCTCGATGGCTTCGGTATTCATAGTGAGAACTACGCCATGAAGATCAATAAGCATCCCATGGATCAGTCGAAGGTAACTGAAGAGCGCTTTTATAAGCAACTTTCATCGATTGGGAATGCATTTGACTGGGAGCGTACCGTCGAGACGTACAAACCTGAATACTACAAATGGACTCAGTGGATCTTCCTGCAGATGTACAAAAAAGGACTGGCGTATAAGAAGAAGGCCGATGTGAACTGGTGCCCATCATGCAAAACCGTACTCGCAGATGAGCAGGTTATTGGCGGGAAGTGCGAGCGATGCTCAAGTGAGGTTGAGAAAAAACAGCTTGAACAATGGTTTTTCAAAATAACCGACTACGCCGACCGACTCCTGGAGAATCTCAAGGATCTTGACTGGTCCGAAAAGGTCACCATCGCTCAGCGTAACTGGATCGGAAAAAGTGAGGGAATGCTCATATCATTTGACTCCGTTGAGGTCTTTACCACAAAACCTGAGACGATCGACGGTGCAACCTTTCTCGTTATTTCACCCGATCACCCGCTTCTGGACTCGCTTACCACCGCAGATCAACGAGATGCGGTGCAGCAGTATCGTGAAGTCGTGAAGGCGAAGTCTGAAGAGGAGCGGAGGAACAATAAAGAAAAAACAGGCGTCTTTACCGGTTCCTATGTAACGAATCCGTATACCAAGAAGCAGATTCCTGTCTGGATTGCAGACTATGTACTTATGGGGTATGGAACCGGAGCGATCATGGCCGTTCCAGATGGAGATGAGCGCGATCGAGAGTTTGCCGAAGCCTTCGGTCTACCAATCGAAAAGACAACCTACCAATCCAAGCCGAAGGGCAAGAAACAGGTTAACTACCACCTGCGTGACTGGCTCATCTCGCGCCAACGGTACTGGGGACCGCCAATTCCGATTATCTACTGTGATGACTGCGGTGTCGTGCCGGTTCCTGAGAAGGATCTTCCGGTGACGTTGCCGTACGTAGAAAACTTCCGCCCGGAGGGAACCGGGATGTCACCACTTGCGAGTGACCCCGCATTCTATAACGTTCCCTGCCCAACCTGCGGTAAGCCAGCGAAGCGTGAAACCGACGTCTCCGACACCTTCTTAGACTCGGCATGGTATTTTCTGCGATACACCTCAACCGAGGACGATCAACAACCATGGAAGTCAGAGAGAGTCAAGCGTTGGCTACCGGTGAGCTCATACATTGGTGGCGCAGAGCATTCGGTCCTCCACCTTCTGTACAGTAGATTTATCACCATGGTGTTCAAAGATATTGGGTTGATCGAACACTTTGAAGAACCGTTTAGTCGATTCAGAGCTCATGGGCTCATTATTTCTGAGGGTGCGAAGATGAGTAAGTCGAAGGGTAATGTGATTAATCCCGACGACTACATTAAAGATTACGGCGCAGACACCCTTCGTGTTTACCTTATGTTTCTTGGTCCGTTTGATCAGGGAGGGGATTTTCGAGATCAGGCAATCTCTGGACCGTATAACTTCCTCAAGAGGGTTTGGGATCTGCAAAAAAAACTCGATAATTCGGGTAAGGGCGAGGTATCTGCTCCTGCGCGTGTATGGATGCAAAAGACCGTAAATAAGGTGAAGAAAGACTGCTCAGAGCTCAAATTTAATACCGCTATTGCGGCGATGATGGAATGGATGAACTTTCTCACGAAGAATGACGAAGTTACTATTTCTGAGTACCGAACGTTATTGTTGCTCCTTGCACCGTTTGCCCCGCATATTACCGAAGAACTTTGGGCCCAGCTCGGTGAGACATCAACGATTCATCTCCAGCTACAACCAAAAGAGGATGAAACAATAGGATCGCAAGAACGAGTAAGGGTGGCGGTGCAGGTTATGGGGAAGACGAGGGCTGTCCTGGATATTCCACAGTCTGAGCTCGAAGAAAGCGTGGTCGTTGAAAAAGCATTAAAAGAGGGCTCTGTAACAAGACATATCGGAGAGCGAACATATAAGGTTATCTACGTGAAGGGAAAAGTGCTTAATTTTGTTCTAACTTCCTAATTTAACTCGATTAGATTGTCCTGACAATAATCTTCATTATCAATTAATTTGAACAGCTTAGTCTTATAATGTGATTTCAAACCGTTGTCCCGGGTGCTCTTTTTTTGGGTCGAGGTTTCGCTTTTTTTTGTTACAATTGACTGTGTGTATTGCCCGGTCGTCTAATGGTAGGACGCGACACTCTGGATGTCGTTATCGGGGTTCGAATCCCTGCTGGGCAGCACGCTTTCTCTTACTTCCATAGGTAGAATCTCCCAATTCACAGTTCTCAGCCGGTGAAACTGATGATTGTTACCCCTCATTAACCATGAGCAGAGAATAAGAGTTCTGGAAACAGTTGAATAGCTATGTATATTCACGTCCGAAATACATAAAAACCCGATGTAGTTATTGAGATAAAGAATATGGCTATAGATAGATCCCGAGACCAGAGACCAACTCCTGTCAAATCGACCGTTCTTCTGCTAAAGCACCCAGTCTGATCATGAGGACAGAAAATAATAGATCTGTCAGTGAGCCCTATATCTGATTTCTCTGGCTCGATAGCCTGAGGACTGTTCATTTGGATTCTATTGTCGCTTTTATTATCCTTATTTATCATTGTATCCGATAGTAAAAAAACTGGACTATAGATGAGTGAAATGTTCTAAACTGTATTTACTTCGTTGATTGATCCTCAACGGTTTGAATACTTATAGTAAATTATTCAAATTGCCTTGAGATTGTAGCTACGCTCTGTATACTTGATGCATGCAACCACAACTTAGCACCCTCTCAAACGGACTGAAGGTACTCTTTATTGATACGAAAGCCTTCCCGAGCCTAACCACAATCCTGCTGGTTGGTGCGGGTTCTCGCTATGAAAACGAAAAGAATAATGGTATTGCTCATTTTTTCGAACACATGGCCTTCAAGGGGTCGAAGAACTTTCCCAACTCGTTCGTGATTTCGTCTACGATCGAGGCTCTCGGAGGAGTATTTAATGCCTTTACCTCAAAAGATCATACTGGATACTGGATCAAGGCGACAAACGAGCACTTTGACACCGTTCTTAATGTTCTATCAGACATGATCACAAGTTCACTATTACTCGAAGAGGAGATAAATCGAGAGAAGGGGGTCATAGTAGAGGAGATAAATATGTATGAAGACACGCCTCGCTGGAAGAGTGGAGATCTCTTTGAGGAATTGATGTATAAGGGAAGCTCTCTTGGGATGGATATCGCTGGTACCAAGGACACCGTCACTGCTTTTGACAGAACCACATTTACGAACTATATGGATGAGCTATATCACCCGAACAATACAGTGTTGGTTGTGGCTGGTGGATTCGGCTCGGACAAGGAGCATTACCTGAAGAAGATTGAGGCGAAGTTTGGACACTGGAAGCAAAAGGCAGTTACCGGGACATACCAGAACTTTGCAGTTGCACAGCGTGCTCCGCAGATATTAGTACATACGAAAAAGACCGAACAAACACACTTCTGTCTTGGTTTTCATAGCTATAATCTCACTGACGAGAGAAAATACCCTCTTGCGGTGCTCTCCACGATTCTAGGTGGAGGAATGTCGTCTCGACTCTTTATGCAGGTAAGAGAGCGACGCGGTCTCTGCTACTACATCTCGACCGGGAGAACGAGTTATCAGGATGTTGGTAACTTTGTGACCTCTGCCGGCGTCACGAATGATCTTGAAAAAACAAAGGAGGCGATCCGTGTGACGCTCGAGGAACATGCGAAAATGAAAGCAGGAGATATTACGGACGAAGAAATTACCAAAGCCAAAGACCTCATTAAGGGGCGAACTATTTTGTCTATGGAGGACTCGCAGAATGTTTCACTTTATTTCGGCATAGAACTGCTGCTCCAGAATAAAACTACGACTCCTGAGGAGATGTTGAAGCGCATATCTCAGGTGACGAAGGAAGAAATCATCTCGGTTGCACAGGATGTGTTCACGCGAGAGAAGCTCAACCTGTCTCTCATTGGCCCATGTAACCAAGGGGACTTTAATCCCGACGATCTCGTTGTATAGTCTATGCTGCAAGCCTATCTATTTGTGATGGGGATGGTGGTAGGATCTTTCCTCAATGTCGTGATTGATCGTCTATCTCAGAATCAGACATTGCTCGGACGTTCACATTGCGATCACTGTAAGACAACTCTACAGCCAATCGATTTGGTTCCTGTGCTTTCGTTTATCGCTCTCCGAGGACGCTGTAGAACGTGTAAGCATGGTCTCTCGGTTCAGTATCCTATCGTTGAGCTTCTCACCGGAGCTATATTTCTTTCTTCTTGGGTATATTCCGAGTCATTGGGTATCGTTGGGCAGCTCGGGGTGGCCGTTATTTTTAGCTCATTACTTGCGATGTTTGTGAGTGATATCAAGTACCGAATACTCCTGGACGAACTGCAGGTGACGTTACTGGTTGGGATCACGATGATACACCTTGCAGCAGGTAAGGGTCTGATCGAAATAGTACAACAGGCTCTGTTTGGATTTGTTGTGCTGACACCGCTGCTGATTATCTTTATCGGTAGTCGGGGGAAAGGTATGGGATTTGGCGATGTAAAGCTCGCTTTTAATATCGGGTACCTTTTTGGAGTAGTCGGTGGGTTCATTGCACTCTATCTGTCCTTTGTGAGTGGGGGCCTGATCGGTATATGTCTTATTCTCTCGAGAAAAGCAAAGTTGAAACAAGCGATCGCATTTGGTCCTTTTCTTATTGTGAGTATGGCTGTTTACTTCATTTTCAAAGAACAGCTCGTATCCTACGTAAATACTATATTCGGGTTACAATAATATCTTTCAAGTCATATAAAAAATATATAGTAATGCAAAACCTCTGCATTGCTTAACGTTTGCACAGAAATTTATAGCTAACTCATTTGATCGCTCAAAAAATATAGTAATCATATACTGGCGCCAGTAGCGGGCATTTACTATATTTTCTCAGGGATGCATGTGCGAATTATTGATCGTTGAAGTGTTTGATAACAGCATAGATAGCACTCACCATGCAATCGAGTAGACCCTCGTGTTGTAGTACAAAATACCCCCGTAATTTGGTCAAGATACGGCCGTTCCTTCTCACAGAACGCAATCGTCCGTCTCCTTATGATGTAGCTGGTGAAGGAGCGAATTATCTCTAAATACTGCACGATCTATCTACTGATCCATAAAAAAGCTACTAAGTATCGTAATTCGCTGAAACAAGCTGTGAATTCTGAGTGTTCAACATAATGGAACAACCACCTTACTATGAGAACTATTTGATAGATCTCGCCGTATTTCCCGCAACTCAGTAATATTGCTCGGTGAAAAACTTCTTAAATTCTCTCCGGAATTATGATGCGGTTTGATATGGTTAGTCAGTTATTGGTAATAATCACCAAAATCAACATATTTTCCTCACTCAAAGAGAGTTTGGGGCTTAGATAAGGCCCAGGCTAAATGGCCAAAAACGAAAACTATGCATTGGTTAGTCAATGCATAGATTTTTGAAGCTAAAATGCCTATTG
>CAYOIN010000010.1:0-36304 GCA_964404095.1 uncultured Gammaproteobacteria bacterium
TCCGATCTAATTTTCGTAGTGTAAGGTTCTTACCGGAGAAGTGAACCGATAGGATGTTGGGAAATGGATGACACGGATAGGTATCGGTTCTCACCGTTTTATATACGACGATGTCATACCCCATTGCAAATGCTGCTTTGACATATTTGCTGTTCAGAACAGGACCGGCCGGTATACCAAATGGCAGATGAACCGGCTGTGATAAAAATGAATACAAAGGGGTTGATGTGACCGGAGCTTTCTTCGCAGTCCGAAACGAGCCAAAGGGACCATACCGATAGTTATCTTCATACGACTTTGCGGGATCGTAAAAGAAATCGTTAGGCATATCGCCCACAATCGTACATCATTCTGTACAATATGGCAATGACATTTCAGAAGAAACTACAGACCGCCATCAAACGAAATAACTCACTTCTCTGTGTTGGTCTTGACCCACAGCAGAAACCGTTGTTCTCATTTTGCAAAAAGATTATCGATCAGACAGGTGATCTTGTATGTGCGTATAAACCTAACTCAGCATTTTTCGAAGCACATGGTGATCTGGGAATACGCGAGCTTCGTAAGACCATTGCGTATATTCATACGAAGTTTCCATCGGTTCCGGTGATACTCGACGCAAAGCGGGGAGATATTGGGAGCACCAATACCGGGTATATTACCCTCGCCTTCACCTTTCTGAATGCCGATGCAATCACCATTCATCCATATCTCGGTCAGGAGGCAAATCAAGGATACCTCGACCAGAAGGAGAAGGGGATTATTATCTTGTGCAAGACATCAAATACTGGTTCTGCTGAGTTTCAAAACCAGGAAATGAAGAGCAAGCGACCTCTATATTCGGTCGTAGCAAAACGAGTAGCTACGAAATGGAACAAGAATCGTAACTGTCTACTTGTTGTCGGGGCAACCTATCCAACGGAACTCAAGACTGTGAGAAGAATCGTCGGCGACGATATGTTCATCCTTGTTCCTGGCATCGGCGCGCAAGGAGGAGATTTGAAGGCTACATTGAAGGCGGGGCTCAACACAAAGAAATCCGGACTGATTGTTAACTCCGCGCGTGGGATTATATTCGCAAAAAACCCACGCGATGAAGCAGTGAAGTTACGCGATGCGATAAACAGCTACCGCTCAAAAGCACTTCGTTAGACAACGCGTTTGATTCGGTTTACGACCTTCTTCACGCCAAACTCAAGTATAAGATCGGCGGCTTTCGGCCCAAACTCCTTGCCGATGAGAATTTGATAGAACGCCTTAAACACCTCTTTAGCTTGGAGATTATTTTCTTTGAGGATACCAAAGATGATGTTTTGGAGGTCCTCCCGCTCGGTCGACCGTGTCGCCTTGAGCTGTGCGAGTAGTAGCTTAAGGAATGTTCGTTGACTCTCGGTGAAGGCAAGGCCGTCAGGTATGGCATCGAGGAACTCAAGCTTATCGGCATCTTCTGCGTATTCCTTCACAAATACCTCTGCAAATACAATTCGTTCCTCAAGTATTTCACGCTCAGCATCGTTTAAGGGTCCACCTTTTTGCTGCTCAAAGAACAGGAGCATATCAGCGCGTGTCTTGAGTAAGTTTACGATGGTTCGGAACCGAGGAAGGAAAAGACGAGTCTTCGAAAGTGGACGAACCTGTGACAGTTGAGCAATTCTCGCAAGATCCGTGAGAACCTCGCCCGGCTTACCGTCCGGAATCTTGCTCTCAATCTTATCAAAATATGCGTTCATACACCGATCGTATTCATCAAAAAGATTGGGAATAGTGTCGCCGTATGGATTAAAGTCAATTGAACGCTCAATGGGAGTTCTCACGAGGAGGAACCGAAGAATATCCGGAGGGAGTATTGCCGATGCTTCACGGGCGGAGGTACCAACACCTTTCGATGATGACATCTTTGCTCCACCGATGGTAAACCATTCATATGCTGGAGCATACGGAGGGTGGTACTCGAGCGCCTGAGATGCGATTGCGGACGATAGGTCGTACGATCCACCAGCAGACATATGGTCCTTCCCTGAACCTTCAACCGTAATCCCGATAACCTTCCAATGAGCTGGCCAGTCGACCTTCCAGTGGAGCTTTCCATTTCCGTCAAATGGGCTCGTCTGTCCTTCGTGTCCACATCCTTGTGCCCATGCTACCATCTCGGGTCGGCAGGTATATGTTACCTTCTCACCATCCCAAGCGGTGACCGTTGTGGTGCCAACCTTTCCACATTTTTCGCAGATGACCTGGAACGGATACCAGTTATCTGGTCTCGCTGCCTTCGAGATAGACTGATAGAGATTCCGAATGACCTCTGCTTTATCGAGCGCGAGTCGGATCACATCATTCATTCTTCCTGAAAGATACAGTTCACTTGACCAGATAATCTGTGGATGACAGTTGATCGATTCAAAGACGCCGATAAACTCCTTTGCATAGTACTCACCGAAGTTCTCAAATCCTGGTTCCGGTGATGGAATCTTAAAGAGCGGCATACCGGCATACTGTTCCCATTTTTCATAATCAAGATAAGAGGGGATAGCGTCCATCTGATCCATGTTGTTGATCACATACGAGAACTGCACATCATCATCTTGTTCAGAGAAAGCTTTATAGAGTAGATCATGTATGACAACGCCACGAAGTGCGCCAACATGGACACGCCCCGAGGGTGTTTTCATGTCGTCGATCCAGACATGTTCTAACCCAAGTTCTCTGATTTTTTTTACTTCTCGATCAACCCAGATCATATGTTTTGTTCGGTTGTAAAACGAAGATCTGTTGTGAGTCTCACCCCAAATCCGCGTACATCGTCTAGTGTACCAAATAATGCTTGGACATGATTCGTGATAATGAGAAGAGGGTCATCATCATTCATGCGAAACGTTCGATGGAGTGATCCCCAGTCAAGCCGCGCCATAACCTCACCAGGATAAATAAACAGTTTCGGAACACGAGGCGTATTAAAGATTATTGAGGTAGGGGCGCGGAGCTGAATTTCATGTGATGGGGTGACTCTTCGTTCTCGTTCAGCCATGAATTCATTTACTGAACGGAAATAATAGTGTAGGTTTTCGTACCGGCAGGTACCGAAATCTGGACCTGTTCATTTACCTTTTTTCCAATCAAGGCCTTTCCTATGGGAGATGTGGCGGAAAGTTTCTTTTCCATCGGATTCGCTTCAAACTCACCGACAATGTCGTATGTTTCTTCATCGTTCTCATGTCTAATCGTAACTGTTGATCCGAGCCCTACCACATGTTGAGATCCAGATGCTTCTACAACTTCGGCCTGTTTGAGGATTGCCTCAACCTCGCGTACTCGTCCTTCAACGAATGCGAGCTCTTCTTTGGCGGCGTGGTACTCGCTATTTTCAGAAAGATCACCCATTGCTCGAGCTCGTGAGAGTCGTTCAACCGCAGCTGGTCGCTTGGTTTTGGTGAGGAGCTCAAGTTCATCGACGAGCTTCTGGTGTCCATCTTGGGTAAGCTGTGTTTTCATAGGTCAAAAAAATAAATCCCCTTCATTTGTGGACTCTGGGGATTATTGATATAATAGTACAGGAATGCGCTAAAAATGTCAATGAAGGTCTTGGCCGGCCCCATCGTCTAGTGGCCCAGGACAACAGGTTCTCATCCTGTAAACACGGGTTCGACTCCCGTTGGGGTCACCAAATTGGTCGTTATTTTTCTTTTGAATAATGACCCAAGGTACCTTCATAGAAATTACTTCCATTGAGACCTTTTTCGTCGAAGTGATGCATAAGAAGTCGCGCATGCGGATGCTTATGAATATTCCTTTGAAGATATCGTGCAAGTTCTTCGAGATGTGCGTCGTCCTGCGCAGGACCGTATACAAGAATTCTGAGTGTTGAGTTGTTGTCAATCTGAAGTCTGGGATGGAGTCCATGCTCAAATTCTGGATTATCGGACGGATTCATAAGATATGCATGACCGGGAGCATCTCCTGACCATCGGAGTAGACCGTCTCTCAGCTCGCCATAGATTGGTAGATCGGTTTCTCTCGCTTGTTCAATCAGACTGTCCCAGTTCTCCGAAGTGGAATTCGGAGTAAAGACCTGTTCATGATAAGTAAATCCTCTTCGAATCTCTGTGCCTAAAACCGTACGTGTTGTCACAGTGCTGACAGGTTCTTTTGCGGGTTGACTATTAGCTGTAATTGCTGAGTCCGCTATGCCAGATAAGACATGTTCTCTAATTGGACCATCAGACATACCTAGTATATTGGGTTCCTTCGTTGATCGTTACTTCAGAATGGCGTCGATTTTTGCTTTTACCGAAGAGAGCTCTTCAGCCCCGTTGATATAATCGTTCTTTCCATTCTTCCCGAGGACAAACGTTCCAGGTGTACCACTCACGCCTGCTGCTTGACCTTTTACTTCCTCGTCCTTTACTTTTTGAGCAAACTTATTCGAATCGAGGCAGTTCTGGAGCGCTGCGCCATCGAGACCAATTTCTGTGGCAACTGCAGACAGTTGTGAAAGCTCGAGAGCTGGCATTTTCTCGTAGATTGCGTCGGTCATCTTCCAAAATGCATCGTTCCCTCCTTGGTCAGCGGCGCACTCAACAGCCTCTCCTGACTTCTGAGCTTTCGGGTGGAACGACAATGGAAAATGTCGGTATACCCACGCAACATCAGATCCATAGTCTTTGAGAACCTGCTGCATGGTTGGATGAAATTTCTGACAGAACGGACATTCGAGGTCTGAGTACTCAACGAGTACTACCTTTGCATCCTTTGAACCTCGAATATGATCCGTATCGGTAACCTTTGGTACCGACTCGTAGTTAACCGTTGGTTGAGTTGGAGCTGCATCTTGAGCCTGTTGCGCAGCACCTGCATTATTTTCTAGGTTGCGGACTTTATTAAAAAGATATCCCGTAAAGAAAGCGAGCGCGATCAGAAGTACGACAAGAAATACCGAAGGATTTCCTCGTTGTGGTCTCATTTGATACTGTAGATGATCCGATTCCGGCATAACAACTTTCTTTGCTGAGCGAACATTCGAGCGCGAAGTTTTGGTTGTGGAACGTTTTTTAGGTGCCATAGTTCAAAAATAATAGTTGAATGAAATTGTTTTGTCAAACTCTGCGACGTTCTGTGTGTGCGACCGCTTACTTCGAGTAGATGCGGTAGAGATTACTTCCAATGGTTTCAAATTTGTAGATCGAGTGGTTACCGATCTCTTTGGTATTGGCTACATGAGGGCCACCACAAAACTCCTTTGAATAGGCCGTCTCTGGCTTATCGTCTTCACCACCGATGTAATATACCTTGACTTGATCGGGATACTTTTCACGGAAAAAAGCACGTGCACCGATCTTGAGGGCCTCGTCTTTTGGCATAAGCTTAAATCGCATTGGGAGCGCGGCAGCTATCTTCTCGTTGACAGTCTTCTCAACCTCTTTCAACTGTTCTTCCGTCGGCTTCACCGGGGAGTAAAAGTCGAATCGTAACCGTTCAGCGGTTATATTTGAACCTTCTTGTCGTATATCTCCCCCCATAACATCAAACAATGCTTGGTGGAGGAGGTGAGTCGCGGTGTGATATTTCAGTACTTGATCCGAGTGATCGGCCAGCCCTCCTTTAAACTTTCCTGCCGAAGCTGAGCGAGACTGCTCTTTATGTTTATCAAACTCATGTTTGAACTGGACGTGATCGATGCTCTGCCCCTTCTCTCGAAACATTTCCTCCGTTACCTCGAGCGGGAAACCAAACGTCTGATAGAGATCAAAGGCCTTTTTTCCATCGATTGCGTCGATCTTCGCTACTTCCTTGAGTCCCTTTTCCAACGTTTGCCCAAACCGCTTCATCTCGTCCTCCACAATCGTCTTCACCAAATCGTGAGTTTTAGAATCAAAATAAATTCCATCATAGACGCCAAAAAATGCATTACAGATTTCGTAGACATCGGTTGCAGGAGGAAGAGAGCCGCGAAGATTTCTCAGCTTGAGTGCCGATCTTCGTAGGAGTCGGCGAAGCACATACCCTTGCTCCTTGTTTGAAGGACGTACGCCATCCCACATTAAGAACGTCGCTGCCTTCATGTGATCGACCACAACTCGCATCGCAGTTCTACTTTGGTCATGTGTGTAGTCTGCGCCAGTTATGGAGCTCAGCACATCGAGCGCTGGTTTATGCAGATCAATAAGAAAGATGTCCGGATTGCCACTAAGAGCAACAAGCTGTCGCTCGATTCCACCACCAAAGTCAACATTTTTTTTGGGGAGCTCCTGGAGACCTTGCTCGGTTTTTTGATACTGAATGAACACCGAGTTTCCAATCTCTACAAATCTTCCACAGTCGCAGTTTGGATGACAGGACTCATGCGCAAAGCTCGAGTTTTCATGAATTTTATGCTGAGCCCCAAAATCAAAGAACACCTCGGAGTCCGGTCCACCCAGCTCACCAACCGGCATATTCTCATAAGATCCCGCACGCGACCACCAGTTTTTATCTATGTAATAATGGATATGGTCCTCCGGAAAACCGAGCTTCTTCCAAACGTCTGCAGACTCTGTATCGCGCGGTACATCCTTTGTTCCACCAAAAACCGTGACATGAAGTTGCTCAGCACTAAATCCAAGCAGCTGGGTAAGATAATGGTGGAACCATTCGAGCTGTTCTCGTTTGAAATAATCGCCAAGCGACCAGTTTCCCATCATCTCAAACATGGTAGTGTGCCGATTGTCACCGATCTCTTCGATATCCTGTGAACGAAATGATCGTTGTATATTGTAAAGCCGAGTTCCGAGTGGGTGTGGTTCGCCGAGCAGATTTGGAACAAGTTGCTGCATTCCAGATCCGGTAAAGAGCGTGGTAGGGTCATTCTGAGGCACGAGTGGAATAGGGGGCACCTCAACATGCTTGTTTGACTTCCAAAACGTATTGAACACTTTCCGAAGCTCTAAATGACTCAACATACGGTAAAATTATATCCTAAAGATACTCTAATCGCTATGCAGACCGTCACATCGAACGATATTCAGTCAGTTGCGCAGTTCATCACGCACGTTACCTTACCAAAAGCAGAGAGTCATAAAGGACAAAACGGACGAGTGCTGATTGTCGGAGGGTCACCTCTATTCCATGCGGCATCTCTCTGGTCGGCAGAAGTCATATCGCACTTTGCAGATATGGTTCATTATGCATCAACAAGCGATAACAACGAGATCTTTCAGTCGTTGAAGAAAACATTTCGAAACGGAATTGCGGTGAAACGCGAACAACTTTCAGAGTACCTTCTTGAGGATGATGTAACGCTCATTGGCCCAGGCCTCGAGAGAACTGAGGAAACCAGAAAGTTAACTCTGAATATCATTCGAACTATTGGTGAGAAGCAGCTTGTTCTTGATGCCGGTTCCCTCCAGATGATGAAGCCCGACTGGTTGCGAGAGCTTTCACAGAAAGCAGTTATCACGCCACATCAGAAAGAATTCGAAGCACTATTTTCTGTTTCGGTAGCAAACATGTCTGAATCAGAAACGATGCAGATTGTGCAACAAAAAGCAGCGGAGTGTAACTGCGTTATTCTCATGAAGGCAATTACCGATTACGTCTCTGATGGAGAACGGAGCGTTGTGATTCATGGTGGAAATCAAGGTCTTACAAAGGGCGGTACCGGTGATATTCTCGCAGGTCTCGTGTCCGGTCTTTGCACGGTAACCGATCGTTTCACCGCCTGCGTGCTTGCGTCGTTCATCCTTAAGAGATCTGCAGATCGGCTTTTTTCAACGCACGGATATTGGTATAATAACTCTCACATCCTTACTACCATACCTAAGGTTGTTCATGAATTATTGATATGAAGAAAGAGGTAATCATTGCGATCGTGTTTGGTGTCGGGCTTGGACTCACGGTTGCATTTTTCATGGTCCGACA
Source organism: uncultured Gammaproteobacteria bacterium (assembly GCA_964404095.1). Lineage (GTDB taxonomy): Bacteria > Patescibacteriota > Microgenomatia > UBA1406 > GWC2-37-13 > CAZLQR01. The sequence goes on from CAYOIN010000010.1 coordinate 7,891, forward strand.
GATCAGAACAATGGAGCTGGGATCAGGCTCTCAGATAAAAACAAATACCGGAAAGGTGAAGCTTGCAAACGTACTTCAGAATGCACAAAACCTTGAAATTGCCGCACCCGCCTCAGATGCCGTGGTTGATCAAAGTAGCATCCAGATCAAAGGGAAAGGAGAGCCGGGGTCACTGCTTGTTATTCAGTCGGTTGCCAAGGAAGCAGTTGAGAAGCTAAAGAAAGCAGAGTTTTCGGTAACCGTGCCACTGATCGTCGGAGAAAACATTATCTCAATAACGATGTATCCGGAAGATAAAACAGTTCGCACGCAAACGAAGGTTATTCGAGTATTCAATCTATCAAAATGAACATCATTTCACGCGGCGTAATATACATCATCATTTTTGTACTGTTTTCTCTGCAGGTGAGTGCACAGACTCCAACAGAGGCGGACACCGATGGTGCAGTAGCAGCAACATCATCTTCCGGAATCTCAAAAGAGGTAGAAAAGCTCAAGTCTAATCTCATCAATAAAGTCGCACAGATACAAAAAAAGGAACTCCGTGTAGTGTCCGGCAAGGTTACCGACCTCACAAAAACATCTATGAAGATCCTCTCTGACGATGCAACCGCATACACCGTTACCCTCGATGATGTTGTGACCAAGTACCATTCGCTCTCATCCGGATCACAGAAAGATTTGGAGCGAACAGATCTTGAGGAAAATGATTATGTAATCGTGGCAGGTATCGTGAACGATACCAAGGTAACCGCGAATACCGTATACGTTGACTCTCATGTTCTGGTCGGTGTAGGTAGTATCACGACCGTGGATAAGAATGATTTCTCAATCAATATCACAAGTACCGATCGAGAGAAGTATACTGCCGATATCGAGACCGGAACAAAAATTCTCCTGCTCGATAGTAAGACGCTCGCACTTGAAACAGCTGGATTTTCGAAGATTAAGGAAGGGGATTCGGTGCACTACATTCTCAAGGTAACCGGAAAGGAAACCGTAAAGAATCGTCACTCAGCCCAAAAACTACTCATCATCCCACAGGAATTCTTCATGAAGTAAGCGGAGTGGCTGAATTTGTTCGCGGATATCGGTATAATAACAGTGATACAGTTCCTCATACGTTGACATGCTAAATCTATTTAAAAAGCTTCTTGATTTTAATCAAAAACAGATCGATGAATACCGAGTCATAGTTGAGGAGATCAACGCGCTTGAGGATAAAGCGAGAAAACTCCGTGACACCGACTTCAGGAAAGAAACCGAGTCGCTGAAGAAAAAAATTGGAGATGGATCAAAGGAACGCATGAAGGCCGTTCGACCGTGGGCATTCGCTCTCGTGAGAGAGGCTGCGAGACGAACGCTCGGACTTCGGCATTATGACGTGCAACTCATCGCCGGACTTGGCCTCACCGATGGTAAGATCACCGAGCAGAAGACCGGTGAAGGAAAAACCTTGTCTGCTACAACCGCACTGTATCTCCACGCGCTTGCTGGAAAGGGTGCACACCTCGTGACGGTGAATGACTATCTCGCACGTCGAGATGCGGGTTGGATGGGAGGAGTGTTCCATTTTCTCGGACTCTCAACATCTGCGATGATCTCAGATCAATCGTTTATTTTTGACCCAGCATATACCAATACCGAGACCGGCGATTGGCGACTCCAACATCTCAAACCCGTCTCACGCAGAGATGCGTATCATGCCGATGTTACCTATGGTATCAACAGCGAGTTTGGGTTCGACTATCTTCGCGACAATATGGTTCTGGATGCGCCGGAAATGAGACAGCGCGGATTTCAGTTCGCCATTATCGATGAGGCCGACTCTGTCTTGATCGATGAGGCGAGAACGCCACATATCATCTCTGCGCCAAACGATGACGACACCTCCCGTTACTATACCTACGCACAGGTTATGAAGAAACTCTCACCGGAGGATTATGTTGTCGATGAGAAAGAACGATCTGCAAATTTAACCGAGCGAGGGCTGGGAAAGGTCGAGAAGCTCTTGGGGGTTCAGAACCTCTACGAAAAGGACTTCGAAGCGGTCTATCATCTTGAAGCAGCGCTCAAAGCAGAGACGTTATTTAAGCGGGAGAAGGACTATATTGTCAAAGACGGGGAGATCATCATCGTTGATGAATTTACTGGACGTCTGCAGTACGGGAGACGCTGGTCTGAAGGAATTCACCAAGCTGTCGAGGCGAAAGAAGGAGTCGAGATTAAGCAAGAGTCGAGAACACTTGCCACCATTTCTCTACAAAACTATTTCAGAAAGTATGCAGTGCTCGCAGGGATGACCGGAACCGCCGCTACCGAGGCAGAAGAGTTTCACAAGATTTACAACTGCGACGTGCTTGTCGTGCCAACGCATAATAAACTTGTCCGAAAAGATGAGGCGGATCTCATCTATAAATCAGAGGTCGGCAAGTTCAAGGCAGTAGTTGAGGAGGTCGCAGCGGTATACAAGACCGGTCGACCGGTACTCATCGGGACGACCTCAATCGAGAAGAACGAACTGCTCTCGCGATTGCTCACTCAGCGCAACATTCCCCACAATGTGCTCAATGCAAAGAATCATGAACAGGAAGCACGGATCATCTCCGAGGCAGGGAAGCTCCATGCGGTAACTGTCGCAACAAACATGGCGGGACGTGGCGTTGACATCATACTCGGAGGGGAACCAGATGCGAAGCCAAAAACAAAAGGAAAGGATCCCAAGAAGCACTGGGAAGAGGAACATCAAAAAGTACTTGCGCTGGGTGGACTCTACATCATCGGTACCGAGCGACATGAGTCGAGGCGTATCGACAATCAGCTTCGTGGTCGTGCGGGACGACAAGGGGATCCTGGAGAGTCTCGATTTTTTGTATCTCTCGAGGACGACCTTATGCGAATCTTCGGTGGTGAGCAGATTGCTCGCATGATGAACTTTTTCAATCTCCCCGAAGATCAACCACTCTCCCACTCGATGGTTACCCGCGCGATCGAGCAGGCTCAGGTCAAGGTCGAAGGTCGGAACTTTGATATCCGCAAGAATACCGTGGAGTATGATGATGTTCTCAATAGACAACGAGAGATTGTCTACGATCTTCGACGAAACATTCTCCTGCAAGCAGATGAGGATATAAAGGGATTCCGAGAAACCGTGATGAAGGTGCTCCATGAGCAGATTGAAGCCCAGACGAATATGATCCAGTATGACACCAGCGTCGAGGTGCAGGAGATGAATAAGACGGTGCTCCAAGAGCTCGCACTGCTCCTTCCCATTCAGTCGCAAAAGATGTTGCAGATGATCGAAGATCAGGACCAGACCGGTCTTCGTGATTATGCGATGGGTTTGGTGAAAAAAGAGTATGATCGAAAGGAGAAGGAGGTGGGTTCTGAAATTTGGAGAAACGTGGTACGGTTTATTTTCCTCACCGTCATCGACACGCATTTTTCACAACATCTCCGATCGATCGATGATTTGCGGGAGGGCATTGGCCTCAGAGGGTATAGTGGTATTAAGCCGATTGTGGAATACCAGAATGAAGCATTCTCGCTGTTTGAACGTCTCATTCGTGGAATGTACTTTGAAGCCGCACGAAGAATTTTTACGGTGCAGGTAGAGGCACAGGCACCGCTTAATAAACCCAAAGAGCAGCCACTCGTGCTCTCTGCGGGAGGAAGTGGTGAGCAGTTTCGAGAACCAGAATCTAAGCCTACAAAGAAGGCATCGCCGAACGTAAAGAAGCCGACGCAGAAGAAGATTGGTCGTAACGATCCCTGCTGGTGTGGGAGCGGAAAAAAGTACAAAAAATGCCACTTCCCGAACTAATCTATTTTTTTGCGTTCTGCGCTATAATAGGCTCCGTATGGCAACGACCGAGATTACTCCGAACCTCCGAGCTAAGGAGCAACGAATTCGATATCAACAGATTCGGAATCTTGCTGATGCCTTCAAGCGTCAGATTCTTCACGCACATCTTGGGATTGTTTCACCTCGGATAGAGATTATTGCTATCACCGAGCCACACTGTAAAGATGGTCGGCCGTGTGGAGTGGTTGATGTCTGGCAGATGTATTATCGTGATAACGAAGGGAATACATGTTTTACGCGACTCGAAGAACTTCATGGAGTACCGCAGGAAGGCGATGGCTTCATTTCTATGACCTTTCAAGGACCTACGAGGAGTATGACCTTCAACCGCTTTGGTGATCGGGAGGATCGTTAGTTGGTGAGACCGAGATAATCGACCACGTGCTCGTACCGATCAGCCGTTAGTCTGCCGGTTCTGAGACCAAAGTCAAGAAGCTGTTTGATGGTGAATGCAGCTCTGAGGGTGTATCCTGCTTCGGCGAGTTGTTCTTTTGCTCCTTGGAGTCGGTCGACTAAGACCACAATGTCGGTAATCTCAAATCCCATTGCTTCAGCCGCTTTCGCAGCCTCGAGCTTCGTATCGCCGCCGGTAGCAAGATCATCAACAATTCTCAACTTTCGGCCGGTATAGTCTTGTTCACCTCCAATGATTCTACGCTTACCCGAGCCATCATTAGCCTCTTCTTTCGCGAAGATATCGACCACCGGAATACCAGAATGATCAGAGTACGCTTGTGCAAGCGGGATACCAGCCTTGGGAATACCGGCGCAGTAATCAGGTCGGTCGGTTGTCATAATTTCAGAGGTCACCACGCCGTACTGTTCGAGTACGTCTGCTGGGAGATTGCGAATGTTGATGTAGATTGGTGAGAGTGGCGCTCCGGGGTCGGTGTCGTGTTTCTTGATTGCGAACTCTTCATCGGTGACCGGAAAATCGATAATACTCATCTCCCGCTCGACCTTGTAAAACTCGAAGCCGCCATTCGGGAGGGTTCGTCTCCGATTCACCGGAGCGACTGTTTTTCTATCGTAGAACATTCCGGCAAGCTTCTCCTGTGCGGGAGACATGCCTTCGGGAGAAAGTTTTTGTTTGGCTTCTGTCATAGTATGTTCATCATTATAGTACGCGTTTTTGTATGGTCAATACTATCTGCATTACCACGACGATTCTTCGATTCGTTCAACGGTCTCACCGCCGAGGAACCGCGACTTCATTGTTTCCCCTCGTCGCCCAAAAATAAATCGACGACGAGCATGTGTGATGTAGAGTTTTTTTCGAGCACGAGTAATGCCCACATAGAACAGTCGTCGTTCCTCCTCAAGTTGGAAAAGGTCATCTACCGAACGTGAATGGGGGAGGAGTCCTTCTTCAAGTCCAACGATCCATACATAGTCAAACTCAAGCCCTTTTGCTTGGTGGAGCGTCATGAGACTGACACCAGATACTGCATGTTTCTCGACGTGCTTCTGTTTTTCTTGTTCTGAATACTCAGATTCAACTAATGCAATCTGCTCAAGAAACTCGATAATCTGCGGGAAGCGGAGCGCAACCGACTTTAACTCTTTGATATTTTCGAGTCTGCTGTAATCTTCGGGGTCATTGACGTTATAGAGTTCAAGATACCCGGTCGTATTGAAGATCTGCTCCATCAGTTCTGCGGATGGAATATCCTTCACGCGATCCTTAATCTCAAGAAACAGAACCTGAAGTTTCTTGTACCTCGTTTTACCGATCTTTTGCGCCCGCTCAACGGCAAGTTCATCTGTCGGATTTACCAAGCATCTGAGGTAGGCGAGCACATCCTTCACCTCTTTCCGTTCGTAGAACCGTGTCCCCCCAATGAGTACGTACGGAACCGATTCATGCAGGAATGTTTCTTCGATGATGCGCGACTGTGCATTGGTTCGGTAGAGTACTCCGAGAGTTGCATCGGGGTCCATCCGCATACAGCGCTTAATCTCATCAATCACAAAAAATGATTCGTCCTGTTCGTCGAACGCCTCGTACACAATAACCTCTTCTCCCGTTTTGGATGTAGCTCGCAACTGAAGAATGGGGTGCGTTGTGTTCTGTGAAATAATGCTGTACGCATAGTCGAGAATTTGTTGGGTTGAACGATAATTCTGTTCGAGATAGAACTCTTTGCAGTCTTTGAAGTCTATCTTAAACTTTTCTAAGTTTCGAATATCGGCACCACGCCACGAATAAATACTCTGTGAAAAATCACCGACAACGGTAATGTTCTGTGCAGATCCAGCGAGTAGCCGAGCTATCTGATACTGTGCGGTATTGGTGTCCTGAAATTCATCAATGAGAATGTGAGTATACCGCCGCTGGTACTTGAGCCGAACCGATTCGGTATGGTTCAACAGTTGCTGAGCAAGCACCAGGAGATCGTCAAAGTCGACTGCATTGTTGTTCTGCAGCTTTTTCTGATACTGCTCATATACATCCGCTACTACCTCGGCTGAGTAGTCTGAGAATATCGATCGATACCGATCATGAGTGATGAGTTCATTTTTGGCAGTGGATATGCGATTCAGGAAGTAGCCAGGACTAAACTGGGTATGCATTTTTTTGATAATCGATTTCACCAGCTGGAGCTGCTCTGATTCGTCATAGATTACAAAATCTGGCGACAGACCAACAACATCGCCATCGATACGAAGCATACGGGCACAGAAGGCGTGAAAGGTACCGATGAATCCAAGTTTTACCGAGCCCATTCTTTTTTTCATTTCATGAGCTGCCTTATTCGTAAAGGTAATCATCAGAATATGTTGCGGAGTGACCGAGGCATGCTCGATCATGTACAGGACCTTTTGAATCAGTACTCTTGTCTTACCCGAACCAGCTCCCGCAAGGATCACCGAAGGTCCTGATACCTGCTGGACTGCGAGTTGTTGTTCTTTGTTCAGTTGCATGATCTATAATGATACTAGATCGTGAGTCGGACAAAGATGGCTGTTTGAAGAGTCACTATGAAGTATTTGATTGCTAACTTGAAGGCGCACCACTCGTTTCAAGAGATTCAGACATGGATCAGTACCTTTGTCAACGCATACAGTCCGCGTGAAGGATGGGTGATCGGCATTGCTCCATCCTTTCCCCACCTCTCGTATGTTGCTTCACAGCTGAAGACCGTGCAGGGATGTGCCGTTGTCGCACAGTCGGTTTCGGAGGAGGCAGAGGGTAGTTTCACCGGTGAGGTCACTGCACGCGCACTTCGAGAACTTACATCATACTGTATCGTCGGGCATAGCGAGCGACGTCAACGAGGTGAAGGTCCAGACCAGATCAAACGCAAACTTGAGCATCTTGCCAACGAGGGGATTCAGCCGATTCTCTGTATCGGTTCTGGTGAGGAGTATATTGATGGATACTCAGGAATCATTGCCTACGAACCTCCGACGCTCATCGGTACCGGCACCGTGGCAGATCTCGGAACGGTTTCAAAACTCCGAGCTGGAATTCCGCAGGTGTCTACGTTTATCTATGGAGCAAGTGTTGATGAGCATAACTGCGCTACATTTCTGAGCTCACCGGATATTGATGGTATGCTTGTTGGAACGGCATCGATCGACCCAAACCAGTTCCTAGCCATCGTTGCCAAACTATGAGACATCTGCGGAAAAAGCGTTATTCTCTGAGCGTACTTCTAGCAATTCTCCTGCTCGGGCTATTTCTTGTCACCGCTCCGTACTACCGTTTCGCAGTGCAGGTACTCAAGGTCTCTCCCATACGATCCCTCATCGGCTTTGGAGATCTAAAGATGATCAATGGACGAGTAAATATACTTGTCTTAGGAGTTCCGGGCGGCAACCATGATGGGCCACTCCTCTCAGACTCCATCACGGTGATGAACTACGATACGGCATCGAACACCGTCCGATCAATCGGCATTCCCCGCGATGTCTGGAGTGCAACTCTGAGAGATAAGATCAACTCTGCCTATGCGTATGGTGAGGCGAAAAAGACCGGTGGTGGCTTACGACTCGCCAAGGCAGAGGTAGGGTCGATCATTGGTTTTCCTATTCAGTATGTTGTCGTCATTAACTTCCATCAGTTCACAAATCTCATCGATACAATCGGTGGGGTTGAGGTGATGGTTGAGCGATCGTTTACCGATAAGGAATTTCCGATCGAAGGAAAGGAGGACGACGAATGTGGTGGAGATCCTGAATTTCGATGTCGGTATAAGACCATATCCTTTACCAAAGGGAGAACAATGATGGATGGAAAGACGGCGCTCGAGTTCGTTCGTTCTCGACATGCGGAAGGGACCGAGGGAAGCGATTTTGGGCGGAGTAAGCGACAGCAGATGGTGCTAGAGGCGATCAAAAACAAAGTAGGCGGCATCGTTCTCTCGCTCCAGTTGGATAACATCGAGAAACTGTATCGAAGTATCGATCGGTTGATTGTTCGCGATATGACGAATCAACAAGCTGCGTACTTACTAAGAAATCTTGTCGTGAAGAGAAATTTGCAGCAGTCTACGACCGCGCTCCCAGAGCAGTTGTTTGTTGTGCCCGATTATGCCGAGTATGACGGAAAGTATGTTCTTGTCCCGGAAGACGCTTCCTACTCAGCGCTCCATTCCTATGTGCGTCAGTTTTTGAAGCTATAAATCCACCTTCTTAAAAGAGAAATGCGAGTACCACGACCGAAGCTGCAATAACTCCAATGAACTCATACGGGAATCGAATACCTGCAGTGGGGAGCTCCGATGTTGTGGGGGCGGTAGTTGCAGATGATGATGCCGACGATTCTGCGACCACGATCGCTTCGACGGTCGGCGTCGGTGTCGATGGAGGGGTGCTTGTGACCGATGGTTCAGGTGCGGCAGAAGATGTCGCAACGGTCTCAGCCATGAATGACGCCTCGGAGGTCGCCGCCTGTTCATCGGATGACGCTTCGAATGCTGGCGTCGGGCTCACGGGCATACTCGGTTGAAGCGACTGTGGTACGGTTGGGGCAACCGTTGATGGTTCGGTTTGGCCGGGTCGGAACACGATCATCACCACCGTAACAATGGTGAAGATAATCAACGCCACCACGAGCTGGATTGCTCGATGTGAGTTTGTTTTCATGAGCGGTTGAGGAGAGGGCATGACGGTATGAATTGGCGTCGCCTGAGGGAGCGGTGCATTTGGATCGAATGCGGGAACGGTCGGTCTCTGTTCTTGACTCTTCCGATCCTTCAGAAACATGACAAACTCATAGATCACAAACCCAAGAGTGACGGTGAAAAAAAACAGCGCCACCTTATTTAAGGCACCGATGAAGCCAAGAACATCCATAGAAACAGTATATACGATCTCACAGAGCGTAACCAGCCTTAGAAGAGAAAGAACAGGCCGAGTCCCATAATGATGAAGGCGGTGCTGGTGTAGATGAGGTAGTCGGACGTTGTGCCGGTCTTTGGGAGGGTCGGCTCGGGTTCATCACTTGGCGTTACCGTTGGAGTCTTTGTCGGTGTTAAGGTGAGACTTGCACTCCCGGTGGCTTCTCCAAGGACTCGTTCGCCACTTTGCGTAACGGTAAACATTCTGGTGATCGAACTGTAGCTCCCTTCGGTTTTTGCGGTCAGGGAGTATGTTCCCGCTGGGAGGATCTGGGGAAACGATAATCTCCAGTCTCCTTGTTTATCAGCGCTTGTGGTGCGATTAATACTGACCGTCGTGGCGTTGATGCTTCGAACAGAAAGCATGATTACAGCATTCGAGGATGCCTTTCCCTTGATGAGCGGGCTCCCGACACCGAGAATAGCATTCTGTACCGGATACGTGATACGCAGGTTATCAAGTGACGCTTCGGTAGGTGTCGGTGATGTTTGTGCAACCACAAACTGTGCAGAGCTTGTGCCGAGCACCTTCGATTCCTCAGGTAGCGTATACTGTTTCCCCATCTGAACCGGCTGATCGACCGGGGAGAGTAGTTCGATAGGTGAACGAACGGTAGCTGTGTTTCCAGACTCATCGTAGAAGGTGAGCGTTATGACATCGCTTACCGACGGAGCAATGAGCGATGTTCCCTGTTTGGTGGTGAGTCCGTTCAGTGGGAGTAACCACTCACCCGAAGGTTTTGAAAGTGTTGCGAGCGGATATGCACCAGGGTACTGGAACAGTACGAGTACATTTTTTTCGGTTACACCACTCGCCGACGTTACCGTTCCATATACCGGCTTGAGTGAATTGATACGTGAGTCATTTGGGGTTGTCGAGAACGTGAATGTCGATGTTTTGCCGAGCTCAAGTAGCTCTTTCGTGTTTGATAGGCGATAGAAATATTTCGTATTCGGGAGGAGCTCTGTAAGCTGAACACTGTGGTTAAAGAACTGCGCGTTATCATCGACGCTGTCACGTTCATCGATTGCGATCCGGTTGAGGTTTGAAGTACTGGTTCCCCAGAGTACCATACCCGGTTCTTTGTTCGTGGTTCTCCAGACAATGGTAGCTCGATTCGGGCCAACGTTGGCAACCTGCATATTCAGGATATTTCGTTTTGTTGCCGATGTAGACCGAGTTGGAACAAACAGAAACTGCGTCATAACAAACGAGAGTACCCCGATGACGAAAACCGCAACTATCGAGGGAATCTTAATCTGTCGTGGCCGGTAGAGATCGCTGTATGTCATCGCCCTGTTTTTTGTTCAACTATCGTAATAATGTTTGGGTCAAGCTTGTATTGTAACAAAACCGGGTTTGCGATCTGCTCCTCTCTCATGTCTTTGTTTGCTGCAAAGAAGAGATCCGCAACGAGCCAGATAACAACCGTCAGAAAGATGCAGATTGATAGGTACAGTATTTCTTTTCGTTTCATAGTTAGAGATAGTAGCCCTCGATCTCGGTCTTAATTCGTAACGTCGCGCTTGAGGATGACCCCAGCTGATCCGCTCCGATCTCGACGGTTCGCATAAACTTGAGTCGTCTCTGCTCCGTAATTTCTCGTTGAAATGCAATGTAATTATCGAAGGTTGAGTTGAGTTCCATGCTAACCGCCATTGAACGAAACGAATTTTTTGCAGGTTCCACGAGGTTGATCTTATTCACGTGAATTTTTGAGATTGTTACCTCGTTTCGGTCTGCTGCTTCTTGAATATCCTGCATCAATAACGTGATAAGTGGTTGTGGTGGGAGCGCCTCATCGACCAGATGGAGTCGATCACGCACCTGTTCAAGCGCGCTCTGTATCTGGACGATCTGTCCGATCAGCTCTTCATACTGGGCATCAACACTTTTGAGCTCAAGCTCCTTACTGTTGAGCGAAAGCGCTGTCGAAAGTGACGGTTTAATGGCGAAAAATATGAAAAATGAAAACACGATGAAGAACAACGTTGCAAAGGTATAGTCTTTTCTCTTCGGCTCCTTCAATGCCGAGATGAGGTGTCGGAGTGATGGGAGATCTGGGTTGCTATTGCTCATATTGTTTTACCGGTGTTGAAGTTTTCAAGCGTCATGGTGAAGCTGTACCCAGACTCACCGCGCTTAATATTCGAAAGATTAACGGTTTGAAATCTCTTATCTTGTTGGAGGCGGGCATAGAAGAGCTGTAGCTCTCGTGAATCAATTGTCGTTCCTACGAGATCAAACGAATTCTCGTTGATAACGAGCTTCTCTAGCGTTGCTGCTTGTGGGAATGTAGACAGAAGGTACTGTATTGCGCTCGTCTGCACCGATTGCTCATGTACGATCTTTCGAATTGCAATGGTCTGATCATTGACCTTTTCCGCTTCCTGAAGGAGCGGTTGAACCGCTTCGATTATCTCTCGTTTTTGTTGGAGTGAGTCCTTCAGGTCGATAATATTCTGATCGATGCGAAAACGATAGAATAACACTCCGATCACAACAATCTGCGTCAAGACAAGAATGTACCGTAAGTAATTGAGAAAAAAATACAGCGTCTTATCGAGGAAACTCAATTCCTGCTTGGTCAGAAGGTTGATCCGGTATGTCATTTGGCTGACTTAGATTTTGGTTTTAATAATTTCGCAACCTGCGATTTGAGACGAGCCGCTTTATTTGCATGAATTACTCCTTTTTTCGCCGCTTTATCGATTGCTGAATGAACCTTCGTAAGATTCTTTTCAGTTCCTTTTTTTGCTTTTCGAAGAAGGGTAAGATACGCTGCTTCGGTTGCACGGTTCGTTGCGGTTCGGGATCGATCCTGTCGCATTTTTTTTATTGCTGATTTAATGATTGGCATAGAAAAACACCTCCTCCCTTACAGTGACACGAATAATAACGTGCTGTTCAAGTTATAAGCTAAACTCTTTCTCAAAGATTCGCTCACCGTAGCTTCCACTGAATACTACAGAGAGCTTGATTGGCCCAACAACGGTGTGGTATCGACATACGCCGGATGAGCAGGTTCCCAGCGTAATGCCGGTTTTCTCACATGAGCGTTGTCCATTCTTAAAGTCACATCCAGCAAGCACACCATCGGGTATGACATCGCTGTCCGTCTCATCTTCTGGCCGTTTTTCCCGATTGTAGGTGAGCTCCATGTCTGCCTTTTTTGTCCCTTCTGGTGCATTCGAAACCCGCACCTCCACCTCACCTTTTTTTGTTGATTCCATCAGCTTCACAACGACCGATGAATCAACCGGCGCAATGGTCGGTTCATTTTCTAACACCGACTCGGTCTGCGATTTTTTTGCATTATTCGCATTTGAGACAAACCAGGCTCCAACACCGATCAGTACTGCCACCACAACTCCAATGATTACTTTTTTTTGAGAGTTCATAATAAATTAAATTGATAATATGAAATCACCTAATGATGTGACCGCTACGCGATCCTGTTTCATCGAATCGCGATGACGAACCGTAACGGTACCATCCTCGAGCGTCGTGTAATCGACAGTAATACAGAACGGGGTACCGATCTCATCCTGCGCTGCGTAGCGCTTACCGATGTTTCCCCGATCGTCCCATGCTACCATCGCACGCTCTCTTAGATTATGATAAATTTCCTTCGCTTTCGCAACCAGTTCCGGCTTGTTCGCTACGAGTGGAAATACTGCCGCTCGATATGGGGCAAGGGATGGATGTAGTTGTAACCATTCTCGTTTCTCATCCTTACGATAGGCATCAAGAAGAAGAAAGAGGAGTGGGCGCTCAAGTCCCGACGATGTTTCGATGTCCCATGGTGTGTAGGCTTCGTTTGATTCGGTATCACGGTACTGGAGATCCTTCTTGCTGTACTGTTGATGACGTGCCAGATCCCAGTCTCCACGATGATGAATACCCATCATTTCTTGCCAGCCCCATGGAGTGTTGTACTCGATGTCGGTCGCAAGTCGCGCGTAGTGAGCACGCTCAGTTTCCTCATGATCTCGAAATCGAAGATTCTCCTTCTGCATTCCCAGCGAGAGAAACCAGTTCATCCGATCTTCTTTCCAGTACTCAAACCATTTTTTTCCTTCTGCCTCATCTGGTTTGATATAAAACTGAAGCTCTAACTGCTCAAACTCGCGACATCGAAAGATAAAGTTTCCCGGGGTAATTTCGTTTCGAAATGCCTTACCGATCTGAGCGATACCAAAAGGAATTCTGACCCGAGTAGTATCGATGACATTCTTGAAGTTCACATGTACGCCGTTGGTGATTTCACCACGAAGATAGATCTCGGACTGTTTTCCCTCAATAATACCGAGATATGCCTTTACCAAGAGATTGAACTTCTGTGGTTCGGTCCAAGAGACCTCTTTACCCTTATGGGTTTTTTCATGTTCCTGTATCTCCTCTGTTTTATCTTCACGAAATCGGAGATGGCAGATTTTGCACTCAACCAGCGGGTCGGTAAATGCATCGGTGTGTCCGGATGCTTCCCACGCCTTTGGATTCATCATGATCGACGCATCGATACCAACGACATCATCACGAAGCTGCACGAGCTGCTTCCACCAGAGATCTTTGTAGTTTTTCTTGAGGAGTGTTCCGACCGGGCCCCAGTCCCAGGTGCCTGCAAGTCCTCCGTAGATCTCTGATCCAGGGAAAACAATACCTCTCCGTTTGCACAGTGCTACCAACGCTTCCATGATCTACATTATATCGTATTTATCGGCAGTTTTTGCCCCGTTGTTTCAGAAAATACATTCGATATTTCGGACAGTGTGAGTGGGGCGTCGGAGTATCCCAGTTGTACCAGAAGGCGGTTAGCATACTGAATAAAGAGGTCCTGTGGACGGGTATTCTCGGTGAGGTCGATCAGGTACTTCTGTAGTTGCTGATAGGCGACTGCATCGACCTCGTGCTCCGGCATCAGTCGATCGATCATATAGAGATAGGGGTAGAGCCAGGTGATCTTTTCGGCACTTTGTTTAATCGAGGAGAACGCAGAGATGAGCGATGTTTCTTGAAGGTAAAACTGATCACGACTCTTTCTCAGTACGAGCGAAACGAGATTACCGGTCTGTACATGGGGTTTCCGCTTGCTCATGATGCTCTTCACCCCACGTCCATATACTCGAATCTTCCCTTCGGTTGCGGTGAGGATAATGTAGATGACATCGTTTCCAGGAAGAAGTTTGCTACTCAGTATGACACCCTGTGTCTGTGTGAAGGATTGCATTACAGCCCTTTCTGATATTCCTTATCTTTGTCGAACGCGCCGTCGTACATGGTCTGACCACCAATCTTTATGGTGATATCCTGTTTCTCCACGCCTGGCTGCTTCTGGACGCGAAGTGAGTAGCCGGCAGGCTTGATCGATGCAGGGAGAGTATAGGTGACGGTAACCTCGGCTTTTCCGTTTGGATTGACGGTCATAAATCCTTCAAACACAGTCTTCCCAAGATCGTCGTAGGTCTTTACGGTCTTCTGAGAGCCTTTGAAAGAGACAAGTTTTGAGCCCTGTGGCACATAGACACGGAGCCAGTTGCGCAGTGTAGCATTCAAACAGAGTCCACCGCGTTCAAGATTGCAGTCAGAGTGTGGATATGGGTTTTTGTAGGTTAGGGTGACCTCGCGCTGTATCTCCCCCGACATGGTCTTTGAGGTGACTGTCTCGATCGTCTCGTCGATGTAGAGATTCGACTTTGCGCCGGCGAAGTTCACATTATTTACATGGAGATAATCACCATCGGTCTCCTGAATTCTTCCGGCAAAATTGATCTGCTCCGCAGCTGCTTGGAGCTGTTTGTCCTTGAAATAGAGCAGAATATGTTTCTGTTCGAGGTTTCCAAACATCGTCTCTGCGAGCTGACCCCAGTACTTAGAAGGAGAGAAGCCAAGCGCCTTGTTGAGCAGTGCAAACATGAGATCACCAAGAATTCCTTTTCGATCGGTCTTGATGTAATTCACCGGTCGGTCGACGATATCAAAGAGGGTGTAGATAACCTGCGGGCAGTCGCATCGCTTATCCTCGTTTGCTGAGAAGGTAACTCCATCGACCTCGGTGTCACCAAAGATTCGCAGCATATCGACCAAGATCTTTGCATCGAGCATGATGACCCCGTCGTACTCCTGTTTCGAGCCACCTCGGTTGTAGAGTGATTCAAAGAGCTTAATCGAGGTTGGGAGATCGGGAGAGAGATTGCTATCTCTGATGTAAAAGTTGCTTACACCTTTGTGGTAGGTAAGGATTTCGCGTGGCGCTGCTGGATGTGATCCAATCGCCTGATCGAGAGAATAGATATCCTCAGATCGCTCAACGCTGATCTTTCCATCCTTGACTCTAAAGTATGCATAGGAGGTGAGGAATCCACCGGTCGCACGTCGTTCATAGTTGTTTTGGAACAACAGGAGATATGTCTTTTCTTTATCTTTACCGAGCATTGCGGGGAGCTGTTTTAGGAGTGGCTTCGCATCAACGAAGAGTGAGGCGACGCCACTAAACTGATCCTTGATTGTCTGCACTTGCGATCGAATCTTCGTCTTACCAAATGACTCAGGGTAGTGATTCGGATCGATTTTTTGGACTCTCATCTCTGCCTGCTTGATGTTCTCCGAGATGGTATCTATATTGCCAAGTACCTTATCAAGCGTGAGCACAGCTGTCTGAAGTCGTTCGTCTGCCGACTTTTCGGAGAATGATGAGTTGCCCTTCTTAAACCCGATGAGGTCTGCATATGGAGCAATGGCGGTAATGCTGTCCTTGCCTGCTGCGATTGAGTAATGACCCGCCTCGACGCCATTTTTAAAGTCCGAAACGTACGGGATGAACGAGAGCCAGTAAATGCCACGCGCATCCTTTTCGAATGAGTCATATTTCTTTGAGAATTCATCGAACTTTGCCTCTACTTGATCCATGTCGTTGAGGGAGAAGACATACTTGAGCTCCTTTGCAGACGTGGTGAGCGGTGCGATGTGCGATCGAATCTTCACGATGGGGAGAACAATGAAAAAGACTACCACAACCAAGGCGAGCGCAATAGCAATCAATTTATTTCGTTTGTTTCGTTTTCTCCGAGCCATAGGTTGTAGATCGGTGAGCTTGTTTAAACCGCTCCCTTTCCCGTAATCATTATCCACGGGGTTTTGAATATTATTTTGAGATCGTTCCATAGTGACAGGGTATCAACATATAATGCATCAAGCGCGATGCGTTTGTCAAAGTTAATTTCTGATCTACCGGAAACCTGCCAGAGGCCGGTAATTCCCGGTTGAACCGAGAGCACCTTGCTTACGAGTTTTCGCGTTTGAGGATACTTCTTTTGTTGTTCCTCAAGCTCGTCCTTGTAATACGCTCGTGGCCCCACCAAGCTCATCTGACCTTTGAGCACATTGATTAGCTGTGGGATTTCGTCGATTGAGTGCTTCCGAATAATTGTACCAAATTTTGTTACACGAGGGTCGTTTTGTAGCTTGTAGCTCCCTTTTTTGTACTCTGCATAGAGCTGTGCAAGTTCGGGATCGGTCCGCAGCATTGCATGCGCATTGTTGATCATTGACCGAAACTTATACATTCGAAAGCGTCGCGTGTCCTTTCCGACGCGCTCCGGAACATCTGCGAAGATGGGGCCGGGCGATGTAATCTTGATGAGAACGGCGGTGATCACGCAGATTGGAGAGAAGATGATTAAGATAACGAGCGAGAGAACAATGTCCATCAGACGCTTGAGCGTCTTCTGGTAGTGGGTGCCCGTCAAGAAGTTATGCATAGATTAGGTAAGCTCTTCGTACTCTGTTCCTTTAAACCCTTCGACCATCGTTTTCACCTTACCCACCGAGGTTTTCTTCGTTACCAAGAGTGCGTCTTTTGTATTGATGACCAAGATTTCGCCAAGATCAATACCGACAATGAGTTTCTCTGGTTCATAGTTGTAGACAAGGGAGTCCGAACTATCCTTCAGAAGAACTTTTCCAAGTGTTACCGAGTCCTCCTTACTCTTTTCAAGCGCCTCTTTCAATGCTTCCCATGCGCCCACGTCGCTCCATCCGATATCCTCAACCGCAACGACCGCATCATCAGAAGAGAGCTTCTCCAGGACTGCATTGTCAAAGTTGATTTCTGGAAGCTGCGCATACTCTCTCTCGAGTATCGAGTCGAAGTCTGGCTGCTGAAAGTGTTCTAAGATGGTGTTGAGTCGAGTCGATATTTCTGGGGTCAACGTGGCAAACTTCTGCATCAAATTCGCTGGAGTTGTTACAAAATAGCCAAGATTCCAGCAGTGCTTTCCGCTGGTGAAGTACTCTTGAGCTACCTCCGGTTTTGGTCGGTACTTAAATCCTGCAAAGGTCTTAAACTCAATTGCATCGATGGACTCTGCGGTGTCCGAGAACTGGATCCACCCAAGATTTTCGGATGCAAACCGAGCTTTCTGGCCAATAAACACAATCTTCTGTGGGTGCTTTTTTACAAGTTTTTCAGCGGCTGCAAGGATGTTCTTAAAGGTGTCTTGGTGTTTCACAATGTGATCGCTCCAGAGGATAACGATTGGTTCTTGATCATCCGCCATCTTCGAAACATACGCAACGGCGTATGCTACCGCGGGGCCGACATCTTTTTTATGCGGCTCCAGGATAATATTCTCATCAGGGAGCGATGGGAGCTGTTTTTTTACGACTTCTTTATATGCTGTTCCGGTAGAGATGAAGACGTCCTCTGGTTTAAACTCTGGCATGAGCCGCTCGACGGTGAGCTGAAGCGTTGATTGGTTTCCGATGATGGTTTCGAACTGTTTGGGAGATTTTTTTCTTGAAAGTGGCCAAAGTCGTGTTCCAACTCCGCCCGCGAAGATAATCGCTTTCATGACGATCATTGTACGTCATACGATTTGATCTTTCAATGGCGTTTGTGAGGCTAGAAACGCTCTGTTTTTGAAAGAGAACACCGGTCTTTGAAGGTAAAATCGTTTCCGCTGCGCCGGAGTTTTTATAGCTGATGACCGGGCATCCGAAGAACTGAGCCTCGAGACCTGTATAGCCGAAATCCTCATCCTGCGGCATGATGAGTGCCCGTGCATGGGTGTACAAAAATCCGAGCTGAACATCGTTGAGGTGTTTGAAAAATAGGATGTTCTCGCTCGCCATGCGTTTGAGCTTTCTTTCTTGTGTGCCCGTTCCTACTACAACAAGCATCCGGTTCAGTCGTTTGAATGTTTCAAGTACGAGCTCAATATTCTTATACGGCTCCAGACGAGAGACAACTAGGTAGAAAGGAGTACTGGGGATGAAGTAGAGAGGAGGGGAAGGAAGTCGGAGTTTTTTTACTGCGCTTTGCACGCTCTTCCAGTACTTCACATCAAACGGTGGGTAGAGGAGCTCTGAATCACGATGATAGAATCTGTTAACTCTCCGCCGTACTCGTTCAGAGATTGAAAATAAAATATTTGGTTGTTGCGCTGTGGAAATATCAATCTGTCTGAGTACTGCGAGGAGGGGGATGACCATCGCACGAACAAAGGCAGTTGGTAGATAGGACTCCTGCTGGGACCAGAGATAGCGCGGCGGCGTGAGGATGATCGCGATATGATTTTGTTTTTTTGTGGTACGCACCCCTTTTGCAAAAGCAGATGAGACGCTGATAACGGTGTCGTACTTGCTGAGGTCTAGACTCCAGAATGCAAGCGGGAAGAAGGGAAGCGAGAATACTCGACTCTTGGTGATGAACCGGGGGAGTCGCTGCATAAAGGAGGTTCGTATCGTAATCTTTCTTGCCCATCGAGCAGAGCTCCTGTTGTAGAACGATGTATAGAGTGGGGCAGTGGGGTACATTCGATGAAGCATTTGGAGGAGTCGCTCCACTCCACCAAACTTATCTACCCAGTCATAGACAATTGCGATCTTCTGTTTTTTCATCGGGGATATTGTACACCACTTTGTTTAGCTTGTTCTGACTTGATGAAGGAATCATGTCATGCTACCATATACCCTATGGTAGAGAGAGGTCCTATGGATCAGCTGCAGATAAGAGATTACTCATCGGATCGTCGACTGAGGACCGTACTGAGTTACTTGCAAGATGCCGGCATGCCGATTTTGCCGGGAATGACACAACCAAGCTGGGTGAAAGGCAGCTTGTCTGAAAAAATATTAGGGGGAGATCTAACATCTCTAACTGTCCGAAGACACCTTTTTGGAGAAAAACCCTTGGATAGTGACGCCAGAAACGTTCTCAAATCTCTCAGTAGAGCTATTCAGATATGAAATCTTGTTAAACTACTGAACGATAGAGAGGGAGTAAATGTGCGAAAAGATCATAAAAGATCACAGGCGCTCCTGAACCTCCGACGTTTGGGTAGTTAAAACATGCCGATCTGATCTTTGTGAGGTTCGGTTTTCTTCTTTTTCTTTGGTTCTTCTCTCACGTTCTCTTTCTTCGTTTTTCCAAAGAATCGATCAAGGAGTGAGCGCATCTCATACTTCGCGAACTCCTCACGGAGCGCATCGGGAAATCCATGAAACTCTGCATCGGTGAGTGAAAAATTGATGTCTGCATCGGTGATGATCGTCGCGATTTTCTTTGAGAGAAGAATCTGGTCATGGTCACGCTCGACGATCTTTCGGTATTTTGGTTCGAGATCGTTTATGTGCTTGAGGAGATTCTCGACGGAGTGATACTCCTCGAGAAGTTTCACCGCGGTCTTGGGTCCGATTCCTTCAGCTCCTTTGTAGTTGTCTGAGGGATCACCGGCAAGTGCTTTATAGTCCGGAATCAACGTAGGTAGAACGCCAAGTTTTTTTTCAACCTCCGGTTCGTCGTACAGCTTGAACTCGGTCAGTCCCATCTTCGGAGCGACAACAAATACATGATGGTTAACAAGCTGCATGATGTCTTTATCGCCGGTGAGAATGAGCGTTCTGATCCCGTGCTTTTTGGCTGTCTGTGTAACCGTACCGATAATATCGTCTGCCTCAAGTCCGTCCAACTCGCTCTGATAGATTCCTGCCGTTGAGAGCAACGACTTCAGGAGCGGTATTTGCTCCTTAAAATCATCATGCATTTCGGGACGCTGTGCTTGATACGACTCAAGAAGTTTTTGCCGAAAGGTTTTTGCCGGTGTGTCGAAGCAGATGGCGATGTGCGTTGGCTGAAAAACCTCAACCGAACGATGAAGCATACCAAGAAATCCATAGATCACATTTGTTGGGATACCGGCCTTTGTTTTGAAGGGAGGGATCGCATGAAATGCCCGATGCATGATTGCGTTTCCGTCGATGATGAGCAGCGTCTTCATGAAATTACGATCTTACGACTGATGTACGTCTGAACCCGGTTTTTCGCCAACGAGGACCTCGAACTCATCTTGATCAAGACTCTCCTTTGCCATGAGCTCCGCCGCAACCTTGTCCAGTACTTTTCGATTTGATTTAATAATCTTCACTGCCTTTTCATATCCTTCCTGCAGTATTTTTTTCACTTCTGCATCGACCTGCGCCATCACATCCTGAGAGATTGGATTATCCTGCCATGTTGCCTTACCCATCTCGGTAATATCGTAGGAGGGTCCGAGATTGATCGGTCCCAATGTGCTCATCCCGTACTCAACCACCATTGCCCGAGCGACCGACGTTGCCTGATCGAAGTCGTTTGCTGCACCGGTGGTGATCTCTTTGAAGACCACATCTTCTGCGGCACGTCCTCCCATCATGACCGCGATACGTTCGAGGAGATGTGTCTTTGTTTCGTGAAGCTTATCTTTCTCTGGTGGTATGAGTGTGTAGCCAAGAGCCATTCCTCTGGAGACAATCGAGATTCGATGTACCGGATCGGTATGTTTCTGGAAGTGTGATACGAGTGCATGTCCGCCTTCATGATATGCCGTAAGTTTGCGATCGAACTCCGACTGAAGTCGCTTCTTTTCTGGGCCAAGTTTCACCTTGGTCGCAGCCTCTTCAAGCGCGTGCATGGTGATAGTTTCTTTGTTGTGTCGAGCTACCTCGATCGCCGCTTCGTTGAGCATATTTTCGAGGTCGGCTCCTGAGAATCCTACGGTTCGTTTTGCTACTTTGTCCCAGTTCACATCGGTGCTAAATGGCTTCCCCTTGGAATGAATCGTGAGTATATTCTTTCTTCCTTCAAGATCTGGATAGTCCACCAAAATGCGTCGATCGAACCTGCCGGCTCGAAGCAGCGCACTGTCTAAGAGATCTCCCCGATTGGTTGCCGCGATAACGACTACCTGTTCGTTCGGATTAAAGCCGTCCATCTCGACCAAGATCTGGTTCAGGGTTTGCTCGCGCTCATCGTGTGAGGGTGCGATGCCGGTTGAGCGAGCTCTTCCGATTGCTTCGATTTCATCAATGAAGATGATTGCCGGTGCGCTTTTTTTGGCGTTCTCAAAAAGACTTCGTACTCGAGCTGCACCAATACCCACCAACATCTCCATAAACTCGGATCCCGCAATTGAAAAGAACGGAACACCGGCTTCACCCGCCACTGCTTTTGCAAGGAGCGTCTTTCCACAGCCAGGTGGCCCGATCAGAATAACTCCTTTTGGTGTTCGAGCACCAACCTTTTTATACTTTTCTGGATGTTTGAGAAAGTCGACCACCTCTTCCAATTCTTTCTTCGCCTCATCCACTCCGGCAACATCTTTGAAGGTGGTCTTTGAGATATCTTTGTTAAATTTCTTTGCACGAGATTGACCGAATGAGAACACCGATTCCTGTGCGCCACGAGCCTGTCGGAAGATGAAGATGAAAAATCCAATCATGAGAAGTGTCGGGATAAAGTTCGCGAGAAAGTTCATAAATCCTGAGGATGCCTGGGTGTCCTTGATCACGATCTGTACGTCATTTGGGTTGATGCCAGAGTCTTTGAGGGTGCTTACTAATCCTTCGCCGGATTCCTTGTACGTTATCGCGAGCTGGCTATTCTTGTAGTACACTAACACCTTGTTATCGATAACCTCTACCTTCGAAACCTTCTTCTGTTTGATATCGGCAATGACCGCGGTGAGTGATTTCTCCGGAAGTGCTTTCTGTACTTCACCGGCTATTGATTGAAAACTAAAATACACAAAAAGGAGAATAAAGAAGGTGATAAAGAAGGTGCGAATGTTGATGTTCAAGCGAAATTCGCGAACCTTTCTTCCGTTCATTTTTCGCTGAGGCATTTCAGAATTCTAGCAGATTTTGGTAGAATACGCTAGCTAAATACTTCCGAGCAAAACTATGCATATCGATATATCTAAGGTTGTTGCGGTGCTCCAAAACGGTGGAGTGGTGGTATTCCCGACAGATACGGTCTACGGACTCTTGTGTGATGCAACAAACGAACAGGCCGTTGAAAAACTATGTCGGGTGAAAGAGCGACCAGCAGGAAAAGCAATCTCGATCTTTGTTTCTGATTTCGAAATGGCACAGCAGTATATCGAGCTAACTCCAGATGTCGAGCGAACTCTTCATACCATGCTCCCTGGCCCATACACCGTAGTCCTTCCTTCAAAGCACCGAGTCGCGCGAGCGCTTGAGTCGGAGAAAGGAACGCTTGGTATTCGTATCCCTCGGGATGAGCGGATACTCGAGCTCGTACGAGCATTCGGTAAGCCGGTAACCGCGACCTCTGCGAATCTCGCATCACAGCCACCTCATTATTCAATCGAGTCTTTTGAGAAACAGATCGGTCTTCACCGTCGAGGACAGATCGATCTCGTTGTTGATGGCGGGAAACTCCCGTATCGAAAACCATCGACCGTGGTCGACTTCACCACCGGTGATATTCAGGTCCTGCGACGAGGTGACATCGATCCAGCCAAGGTAAGAGCGATCACGACAACCTCTGAGCAAGAAACAAGGCAAGTCGCACAGCAACTCCTACAAGATGCCCGAGAACGAAGCGCTGACCTGCCCATTGTGTTTATGCTTCAGGGAGATCTTGGCGCGGGCAAAACAATCTTTGCAAAGGGACTCGGGGAGTATCTCGGAGTTCGGAACATCATTTCACCGACCTTTGTTGTGTACTACGAATATCCGATTGAGGGTGGGAAGTTCCTCCACGCAGACCTCTACAATGTCGGAGATCGAGAAGAGTTTCAGCATCTCGGACTCGCCTCTTATCTCACCAAGGGGAATGTGCTGTGTATCGAATGGAGCGAGCGAGCAGATGGCATCATCGAGAGGCTCCGCGGTGCTGCTCAGATCATCTCTGTAACAATCAACCATGTGAGCGAAACCACACGAGAAATTATCAGTTCCGAAGACAGCACTTCGATTAATTAATTAATCGAAGTTAAATGATCAAGATGAAAATTTTAGCAATCGACACCAGTTGTGATGAAACATCCGGAGCGGTTGTTGAGGGTAGACGGGTGTGTTCGAATGTGATTTATTCACAGGTACTGGTGCATAAACAGTGGGGAGGTGTCGTGCCATCACTCGCGAAACGTGCCCATCAAGAGCGAATCGACCTCGTCATCTCTGAGACACTGAAGAAAGCAAAGATGACGATGGATACCATCGATGCCGTTGCGGTTACTCAAGGGCCAGGTCTCGCGATCGCACTGGAGGTGGGCATTTCGAAAGCAAAGGAGCTCAGCCTTCAGTACCGAAAGAGGTTGATTGCCGTGAATCACATGGAGGGTCACCTCTACTCACCTTTCGTTCAGAATTCAAAAGGGAGCCCAGATATCCCGTTTGAGTTTCCGTATCTTGGGCTGCTGGTTTCCGGTGCACATACGGAACTCATTCTCTGGAAAGACCACCTCACCTATGAGGTGCTTGGGGAGACCGTCGACGACGCTGCGGGTGAGGCGCTTGATAAAGCAGCACGACTATTACTCGGGGTGGGATATCCAGGGGGAGGTGCCATTGAACGAATTTCTGCCGAGGTGCAGTTCGAGGATCGATATACATTTCCGCGAACGATGCTCAAGTCGCACGATCTCAACTTCTCATTCTCCGGACTGAAAACAGCACTGCTGTACAAGTATCGCCAGATGACCGAGACAGAGCGTATCGCTGAGTTGAAGCATCTCACGAGCTCATTCCAAGAAGCGGTCTTCGATTCACTTCTCAGAAAGCTCGATAAGGCAATTGTGCAAACCGGCATTTCACGCGTGACGGTTGGCGGTGGTGTGATTGCAAATCAGCATCTGCGCGATCTCCTCAGAGCGGTGGCAAAAAAACATAAGGGAACGGTGTTGTTTCCTCCGTACAAGTATCTCACCGGAGATAATGCAGCGATGATCGGTGTCGTCGCGGGGTACAAGGCAGAGCACGGCCTGTTCGTCGACGATCTACAAACACTCGATCGACAACCGAGAATGAGGTTGTCAACATAGCGAGGACAAGGTACAATGGGGCGAAACGATCTCGGCAACACGCCGATGTGCACTGAGCGTTATCGTTTGCAGTATGCTAAAACTATCTCATCTCTCTGTATCTGCTGGGTCAAAAAAAATCATTAAGGATTTCTCGTTTGAGTTTCAGCAGAACAAGGTCTACGTCATTATGGGTCCGAACGGATCCGGCAAATCAACACTTGCTCATGCGCTCATGGCCTCACCGGTCTACTCTGTCGTATCGCCAAAATCTGTTCGGTCACCGATCGTCCTACACGGTGAGGATATCACCGAACTAGATGCAGAAAAACGAGCGAAAAAAGGCATCTTTCTTTCGTTCCAGAATCCTGTTTCTCTGTCCGGAATCACCGTCTTTCAGTTGCTGCAACTTGCGCTCACCGGTGTGATAAAGCCACTCGAACTTCGCTCGCGCGTTCTCAAGACCGCCAAGAAACTCCGGCTTTCGGAAGAGCTCTTGAGACGATCACTCAATGACAATGCATCCGGTGGAGAAAAGAAGAAGCTTGAAGTACTGCAAGGAGCGGTCTTAGATAAGCCAGTCCAGATCTATGACGAGGTTGATACCGGGGTAGATGTCGATGCACTAAAAACAATTGCATCATTTCTTCATGCAAACAAAAAGGGGAAGACCTATATCGTTATCACACATTACAATCGGATCCTCAAGTACCTCAAACCAGATGCCGTTCTGGTATTAATGAGTGGCACGCTCGTCACGACCGGGACCGCCGCTCTTGCTCAGAAGATCGAGAAAAATGGATACGACTTCTTGAAACGGGGGAAACAAGTTTCGCGCTAATGTCTCTTTCATGGAAGATGTAACATTCGACTACAAATACGGGTTTTCAAAACCCGAGAACTACCAGTATAAAGCACAGAAAGGTCTTTCTCGTCAGGTGGTACTTGCGATGTCTGCGCTGAAGAAGGAGCCCGCTTGGATGACCGATTTTCGGCTGAAGTCCTTGCAGATCTTTCAGAAAAAAAAGATGCCGAGCTGGGGAGGAGATCTCGCAAAGATTAACTTCAAGAACTATTACTACTACATCAGACCGACAAAAGACCGTGTATCTAGCTGGAATGATCTACCCAAAGAGATTAAAGACACATACGATGCAATCGGTATTCCTGAAGCAGAAAAAAAATACCTGTCAGGTGTTTCTGCACAGTATGAATCCGAGGTTGTCTATGAAAGCATACAGAAAGAGCTCGTGAAGCAGGGCGTTCAGTTTATGGACACCGACTCTGCGCTCAAGAAATTCCCCGAGTTGTTCCAGCAATACTTTGGAAAGTTAATCCCTCCAGGAGATAACAAATTTGCCGCACTGAACTCAGCGGTCTGGTCCGGAGGGTCCTTCGTCTATGTACCCAAAGGGGTGAAGGTCACGCTGCCGGTGCAGGCATACTTTCGAATTAATGCAGAAAATATCGGTCAGTTCGAGCGGACGCTCATCATCGCAGACGAAGGGAGTTATGTACATTATGTCGAAGGGTGTACGGCTCCCATCTACCAGAACGACTCCGACTCACTTCACTCTGCGGTCGTTGAGATTTTTGTGAAAAAGGGAGCACGTGTCCGGTACACGACTGTGCAGAACTGGAGTAATAATGTATACAACCTCGTCACCAAACGCGCTCGTGTTGAAGAAGATGGTTTCATGGAGTGGATCGACTGCAATATCGGGTCGAAGCTTACGATGAAGTATCCATCCTGTTTCTTGATGGGTAAGGGGGCTCGGGGAGAGGTGTTGTCGATCGCGTTTGCTGGTAAGAATCAACATCAAGACGCAGGTGCGAAGATGTACCATTTCGCTCCTGAGACCAAGTCGAGAATTGTCTCAAAGTCCATCTCGAAAGACGGTGGGCGCACATCATACCGAGGGCTGGTGCAGGTCCGACCTGGCGCCAAGAAATCCTCGGTCTACGTTTCGTGCGATGCACTCATTCTCGACGAACAGTCACGCTCCGACACCTATCCATACATGAAGATGCACGAAAGCGATATCGAGGTTCAGCACGAGGCAACGGTCGAGAAGCTCGGAGAAGAGAAGCTTTTCTATCTCATGTCCCGCGGAATCTCGAAGACAGACGCAGAAGGACTCCTGGTAAATGGATTCATCGAGCCGATTACTAGAGAGATCCCTCTCGAGTACACGGTTGAGCTGAATCGATTAATTAATTTAGAGATGGCGGGGAGCGTAGGATAATCATGAAAACTGTGTTTATCGATCTCAACAAAACAAAGAACTCGACGGTTGTTCTCAGAAAACCAGGTAACTACGTTGCGTTTATGGAAAATATTTCCGGAAACTTTGTATTTGAACTTCGCTCAGCAGATATCGATCTCAAGATTTATGGAGTATTCCATGGAACGGGAACGGATACCTATCGTGTTCATACGGTGCAGCATCACTCTGCTCCAAGAGCAACTTCGAATCTCCTCATCCGCGGTGTCTTTGATGATGCGTCCCAGTTCCATTACACCGGACTGGTAAAGCTCGAAAAAAAAGCGCAACAGTCGCATGCATATCAGAAGAATCAAAACTTGGTCCTTTCATCACAGGCGAAGGTTGAGTCCGAGCCATTTCTCGAGATCGAGGCAAACGATGTATTCTGTACTCATGGTTCAACCACCGGTGGAATCAATCCAGATGAGCTTTATTACCTAATGTCACGGGGACTGACCGAGACAGAAACAAAAAAACTCATCGTGCAGGGGTTTCTGGACCATGTCCGCCAGCTGATCGGAGCGGGTCAAACGTAAAGTGGAGCCGCGGTTATCGAAGGAAATCTTGGAAGTGCATTGCGACTTCTGTATCGTAGAGATGACTACCGGCATCTGCGGGGTCTTGACGTACATTCTTAATATCAAATCCAAGATCAGTGTTGATCACACCATCCTCAACTACCAATAATGTCACATCTCCGTCAATGAATCGCTTCACATTTCGTGTGGGGTCTGTATCGTGAGCGTCACCAGTATACTCGCAGTTTGCGCTCAACACCGTCTCTCGAACTACCCCATCGACCTCGGCAGTTGATTTGAGGGTGATATGACGTCTGGCCCCTGCCAAACCCTCATGAGCTCCCAACTCGGGCCGCTCGACCACTCTGTTTGACAGCGTGTATTCAGTTCCGTTCAATGCAAATTGCAGCTCGTGGAGATGTGCGAAATCTGTTGCAAAGTTTGGTCGTTTCCACGCTTCAAAGACAGCCTCCATTGCCGCGGGTGTTGACTGGACTGAGTTTAGGACAGCGTGGATCACACGATCGGCAAATATTGCTCGTGCAGGAGCACTGAGTGGTTCATTATTGCGAATTGGTTCGCGGTCAGGGAGTGCCATAAAGTGAAATTATAGCATATCAACAATCTGAACTGTCGTTTTCTGTAGCAAACGTGACTCTCGGTGTATAATGATCTGCATGATCAATGCGCGCAAGATTCGAAACGATTTCCCCATCTTTGATAAGAACCCCGATCTCATATACCTTGATTCATCGGCAACCTCATTGAAACCACGTGTAGTCATCGAGGCGATGACAGGATACTATGCTGAGTACTCAGCGAATATTAAGCGTGGTATCTATACCATCTCTGAGCGAGCAACCGAAGAGTATGAAAAAGCCCGAGCTACTACCGCTCAATTTATCGGAGCTGAGAAAGAGGAGATCATTTTTACCCGAAATGCATCTGAGTCACTCAATCTTCTCATGTATGCATACGGAGTAAATAATGTTGGAAGAAATGATGAAGTTGTGGTATCGATTGCGGAGCATCACTCAAATTTCGTGACGTGGCAGCAGCTCTGCGCCAATACCGGAGCAGCCTTTAAGGTGATCAATCTCGATGAATCCTATC
>CAYOIN010000011.1:0-33924 GCA_964404095.1 uncultured Gammaproteobacteria bacterium
GATCAGAATTCGCTACAATAAAACCCTATGTGTGGAATTTTTGGCTATGTAGGAAAAGAGTGCGATGTGCCGAACATGGTTCTCACTGCTCTGAAGGAGCTTGAGTATCGGGGGTATGATTCCTGGGGAATATCGGTGAAATATGATCGGAAATTAGTTACCGATAAGCACATCGGGAAGATCGGATATGCGACCACAACCTTACCGAAAAGTACTCTCGGCATCGGTCACACAAGATGGGCAACACATGGTGGCGTAACGGTCACGAACGCACACCCGCATACCAATAAGGCAAAAACGATTGCCGTGGTACATAACGGGATCATCGAAAACTTCCATGAGCTTCGAACATTCCTCATCAAGCATGGTTACGACTTTGTGTCCGAGACCGACTCAGAGGTTATTCCGCACCACATTGACTGGGAAATGAGAAAGGGAGTAGGATTCGCTACGGCGGTCAAGAATACCTTTAATAAACTCACCGGTCTGAACGCGATTGTGGTGATGTATACACCATCAAAGGAGCTCGTTTGTGTCAAAAACGGCTCCCCCCTTGTTATCGGGAAGGGTGCCGCGGAGCACTTCATTGCATCCGATGCAGTTGCGTTACTCAATCACACACGTAAGCTCTACTTTCTGGATGATTATGAAATGGCAATTCTCTCAAGTTCCTCTGCCCAGCTTCTGACCTTGCCGAGTGGTCGTAAAAAAAAGTTAGTCTTCGAGACCATCGACTGGAAACCAGAGCGTTCGGTAAAAGGTGCATACAAACACTTCCTTGCAAAAGAAATAGCAGAACAGCCACAGGTCATTCGACAGATTGCTCTCCAACAAACAAAACAAATTGAGGCGCTCGCAAAAAAGATCAATAATGCATTCGGAACCTTTTTTATTGGTTGCGGAACAGCCTCGTATGCGTCGATTGCCGGTACCTACCTCTTTTCACGCATCGCAAACAAGCATGTAAACTACGCAATTGGTTCGGAGTTCGACTATCTTGAACACTCGATAACAAAAAGAACTCTGGTTATACCGATTTCGCAGAGCGGTGAGACGATCGATGTTGTGCAGCCGGTTCAGCAAGCTAACCAGAAGGGCGCACAGACAGCGGTGATCACCAATGTGCTTGGATCCTCGCTGTATCGAATGGCAGATTTCCGGCTACTCCTGAATGCGGGACCGGAGAAAGCGGTTATTTCGACGAAGGCCTTTACCGCGATGATTGCAGTTCTGGTGCATACTGCACTCAGCTTAGTCGGTAAATCGAAGGAAGCAAAGACACTCCTCATCCGCACATCAGACGGGGTTAAGAAACTCCTCCGTCCAGCGTCAGTTCTCAAGATTAAGAAACTTGCAAAGATGATCATCAAGAAGGACCATATGTACGTACTGGGCAGGGGACTGTCCTATCCTGCAGCGCTCGAATTTGCACTTAAGATGAAGGAGACATGTTATCTCCATGCCGAAGGGTTTGCTGGTGGGGAGCTCAAGCACGGCGTAATTGCACTCGTAGAAAAAGGAACTCCGGTTGTTGTACTCGCGCCGCTTGATGAGACCTACCATGAGATCATCTCGAATGCACAGGAGGTAAAGGCGCGAGGAGGATTGATCATTGGCATCAGTCCAAAACCGAACCCGGTGTTTGACCACTACTTTTCGGTTGATGATGTCGGCGATGCTACTCTCATCCTCGAGATTGTGATTGCGCAGCTTCTCGCCTATTACACCGCTCTTGCAAAGGGTCTCAAAGACCCAGACAAGCCTCGAAATTTGGCAAAATCTGTTACTGTTAAGTAATACCATGAAGAAACCGAACATTGTTGTTGTGGGAGGAGGTACCGGAAGTTTTGTGACACTTTCAGGACTGAAAAAGTATCCATACAACCTCTCTGCGATCGTTACGATGATGGACGATGGCGGTTCGACCGGGAAGCTTCGAGATCAGCTTGGTGTACTTCCACCGGGAGATTTTCGACAGTGCCTTATCGCCCTATCTGAAGCCCCGGACGTCTGGCGAAAACTCTTCACCTATCGTTTCGACTCCGGAGATCTTGCTGGTCACAATATGGGAAACATCCTTCTATCCGCGCTCGAGAAAATCAGTTCCTCGTACGAGGATGTAGTTCAGGAAGCACATGAAATTATGGCGGTACAAGGAAGAGTAATTCCGGTAACCTTCGACACAGCGCGACTGAAGGTGATATATCGATCGGGTAGAGAGCTGATCGGAGAGAAGTTTCTTGATGAGCAGAGTTCGGATCATGAGCGTATCGAAACAATATCATTACTCCCCTCAGCGCAGTTAAATCCAGAAGTGACACAATCGCTCACAGATGCAGACTATATTATTATCGGGCCGGGGGATCTTTATTCGAGCATCATCTCGATAGCGCTCGTATCAGGATTCAAAGAAGCGTTTATGGCGTCAAAAGCCAGGGTGATCTTCATCATGAATCTCATGACAAAGTCTTCTCAGACACCATCTTATTCAGCGCAAGATCATGTCGACGACATCGCACGATACTTTGGCCGAAGACCAGATGTCGTACTACAGAATACCGATCCAATCCCGTCGGAAGTTGTGAAATATTATCAATCCGCAAGTAATGATATTCCTGTAACCGGTTCGATTTCAGACGTTCAGGTACTTCCGTTCGCATTACTTTCAAAAGAAATAAATGATGAGCGGCAGGTGCTTGCACAGACCTTTGCACATAGCATTCTCCGCCATGACTCAGAAAAGGTAGCTGAAGCTATTCGATCGATTGTGGAGTAATCCCGGGAGATGTACGTTTGTTCTTCTTTGCACCTGTAATAACACCTCGTTGCACCAATACCATATACGTTGACCAGACGATCAAGACCGCTGCGCCGGTGAGAAAGATAAGGGTTTTGAGTAGATCTGCATCCCCAGCGTCATTTGTCTTGAGCTCATCGGTCGCCCCAAGCGTTTTACCGTTCCCGTTAGAGAGCCCGGTTTCCGGCGGATCATCAACAAGACCTGGTCCACCGAATCCTGAGGAGTTTGTAGAGTTCTGCAACGGGACTGGTGATTTCATTGCCGATGGTGTGGGCGTGTTCGTCGCTTGTGGAGTGGAGGGAGCTGAGGTCGCGGTCGGTGCCGGTGTTGCGGTTGCGGTTGGGGCGGTTGTTGGGGTTGGTGTCTCGGTTACAGTCGGAGTAGGTGTCTCGGTTGCGGTCGGAGTAGGCGTATCGGTCGGGGTTGGATCCTCTGCGTATACATGAAGCGGGAAGAGGAAGATAAATACTACTATCGCAACAATCTGCATCCCACCATTATAGCAACAGTGACTTATTTTTTTGAATAAAAACTTGCAGTATGCTCCCTTGTTTGCCGAGATTGAGAAGGGGAGTAAGGATCGGTGCCACTACTCGATCAAAAAAAGGAAGAGACTCGGTCCGTGGTGTGAGTTCAGTCATTAACTCACTTGGTTTACTACTCGCTCTCGATAGACTATAGTAAGCATTTCTGCGCTTGAGTCTCCTGAGCACGCCTATAAGGTGTTCTGGATAGCTATATGTGGAGGTTTTCAGTATATGCCCATTGCAGTTCTTTAACAGAATTTCGAGCGAACGTGGCCCAAAGAGATGAATGTGATCTGGTGGTGTAAGAAAGGTGTAGTCATCACGTTCAACTTTCAGCAGATGGCTGTCGCTATTTGGTGTCTCGATGTAAAGAATACCTCCGGGACGGAGGAGCTCAAGAACCTTCTTGAGAAACTGTTCGGGGTGTCTGACATGCTCAATAACATGAATAAGAAGTACAAAATGAAACGTTGGGTGACAGCCACTTATGTAGCTATCAAGATCGGTATGTTCCACTCGTCTTCCATGCTGAGTGTATGCGACGCGATAGAGATTCCGTGATGGTTCTATCCCTCGAGCATGCAACCCCTCCTGAAGAGCCACCGTTATCCCTGTTCCATATCCGGTTCCGATATCGAGCAATGACTTCCCGTCAGGATAGAGCTGTTTCATGGTACGAATCGCGTGAGTGGTGACATTGATAAATCGCTTCTGCGCGGTATCATTCACTCTGAATAGGTAGTTCTCTGCATAGAGTGCCTTGAGCACTCGTGAGGATGGCAACGGACTGAGGTACACAAGTTTGCATGAACTGCACCGGCGATAGCGATAGCTCTGCAGTCGCGCAAAACGCTGTGTACTTGTGGATTCACAGATCGGGCATCTCAAGCTCATGGCGAGCATTAGTGTTCACTATTGCTCTCCCTATTACCATTGACTATAATCTACAAAAATTTCTCCAGAGAAGATATGAAAAAGAAAAAACTGATTCGATGTCCGTTGTGTACGATGCCGGTGCACAGGACGCTTGCTGTCATCAAGCGAATATCGATCTACGAATGTGTGCACTGTCAGCTCGGTATCTCGGAACGAACCGCCGCAACAAAACAACAACTGTACCGATCGAGCCGTTACTATTCGTTCGAGGCAGCGCAGAAGAATATTGATAAATATCTTTGGAAGTTCGAACGTATTCTTCTTGTTCTTCGGGCGTACCTCCGCTCGGGTGTCATTCTCGATGTCGGCTCGGGATTCGGACTGTTTCCTCGACTTCTTTCCACGAATAAACGGTACAAGATCATTGCCCTTGAACCGAACCTCAAGCTTCAATTTTTGATGTCGGTGAAGAATGTAACGGTGAAGCGCTTGTCCTTCAATAACTATTCTGGAAAGAAGTCATCCTTTTCCGCTGTTACGATGCTTGATGTGCTCGAACATTTCCCCGATCCCATCAAACAGCTGAAGAAAGCACATAGGCTACTGAAACGGAACGGATACATTTTTATTCTTGCCCCGAACTATAAGAGCACAATGCGCGTCCTTGCGCAGCACTGGGCATGGTGGATGATTGAGGATCACTATGTGCATTTCTCGAGAACGTCGATCAAGAAGGCACTCGAACTGTCTGGGTTTCATGTAGCGTATCTCGAGACCTTCGAGCATCCCCAGGACATGTGGTTGCAGCTGAAAAGCAGTTTTGGCTCTGTTCAGAATGCCGCTCTTCGACGGTTAATGAAGCTCCTCACTATCCCAACTCTCTACCTCGCATATCTCCTGAGCAGACCGTTCATCTGGGGAATGTGTGCAGGAGGGTTACTCTTCGTCGTCGCTAAAAAAAGAAATGCATAAACTATCGGTCGTTCTGGTAACCAAGAATGCAGAGGAGCTGCTCTCATCCTGTCTCGCCAGTGTACGATCTATTGCTGACGAGATTATTGCGGTGGATGTGCGGTCGACGGACCGAACACGATCCATACTCAAGCACCATCAGGCAACGATTATTACAACCACCTCAAACCATCTTGGAAGGAACAAAGCGCGAGGAATCCAGCTCACGAAACATCGACTCATATTTCTTATCGACAGCGATGAGATTGTGTCGAAAAAACTACAGCAATCGATTCTTCGACTGAAGCGCCGGAAACGGCTCGCTCATGGATATCGACTGAGCTTTCACAATCACTTCATGAGGAGAAGGTTACGGCACGGAGGTGAAGGGTATCGAATGGTCCGGTTGTTTCAGCGAAACAAGGCAACGATGCATGCGTCGTCGGTCCATGAGCATCTTGAGGTGCCGTCTGGTGATATCCGGACACTCGCCGGGCATATCGATCACTTCTCCTACCGGTCGATTCCTCAAATGTTTCGAAAGTTCAGTGCCTATGCTCTGCTAGAAGCGGCAGAGAAACATCGAGAAGGGGAGCGATCTTCATTCAAGAAAATTGCCCTCTACCCGATTCACATGTTCTGGGCGCGATATGTAGTAGATCGTGGTTATCGTGATGGACTGTGGCGAATCCCGCTCGATCTCGGATTTGCCTATATGGAGTGGCTGACCTATACTTCGTTAGCGCTACGCAACCGAGCATGAACATCGCAGTTATTATCGTTGGCTTACAAGACACACCCAATGAGGCGTATGATACCGCTCGACAGTTTCGGAGAGCGCTCGGAAACCGGGTTCGTATAATCGTCGTTTTAAATAAGCGCGGAAGGGAAGGATATGCCACAGGTGTCAACAAAGGCATCCGCATCGCTCTTCGAGGCGGAGCTCAAATTTTGCTAGTAGCTAATCCAGATATTCAACTCTTACGACTCTCTTATGCCTCAATCAAAGCGGCAGCGGCGCTCTATGATGTGTGGGGGTACCGTTTTCGACAGCATGGCATCGTCTACCACCATGGATCGCTCGATCACATGCGACTATCGGGTACGCTCATTTCAAACAAGTCAAAACAGAAAGATCCGCGCATCGACTTCATCTCCGGTTCCCTCATCTGCTTCCGGCGATCAGTTCTACAAAAAATCGGATTATTTAATGAACGGTATCATATGTACTATGAAGACGTTGAGTTCTGTCAGAGGGCTTATCGAGCGGGGCTGACCATCGGTGTTGTTCCGACCGTTGCGTATGAGCACTACGAGTCCGGTTTAAATGACCAGAAAGAACTGCAGTTGTTTATGTCTCGACTCCGATTCTTTTGGGAGTATGCTTCCGTACTTCAGAAAATTCGTGAATGCATTCGTCTTCCCAGAACAGTATTTGAGCATCGATCTCTGATTATCGGAGAGTTTGCACGGCGACCATTCATCAAGAACTTTATGACCTTGAACCTCTCATCGCTCAGTATTAAGCTCTTCACGTTTCTACTATTCCTGTTCTTGGTACGAAAACTGAGCCCCGCTTCATTTGGCCTCTACAACCTGATCTGGGCGCAGGTTGCGCTCTTTATGCCACTCGCTGATCTGGGAACTACCAACTACGGAATTTTTCATCTCAAGGATAATGCAACATTACTCCGCAAGCTCTTCTCACTACGGCTGTTCTTGGGTGGAATCTTCGCTGTCATAACGGTTCTGTATACCGCAGCGATCTTCAGGGATCCGACCATCCTTCTTCTCACATCACTGAGTGTGCCAATCATGCTCTCGAATGCAGTTTCCGGAAGTTTTCTTATCCATAGTACGATTCAGGCGAAGGCGTTTCTCGCCTCATATTACGCGATGGGTTACAACCTGATACTGATTCTCTCACTCATTCTCTATCTTCAGATCTCAAATGCTATCACGGGGTTGTTTATCATCGAGGGCATCGTGGCGCTACTCTATTCGGTCGTGTTACTCCGACGTATGCAGGGATCGGTCCCACTATCTTTTCGGTTGCCAACTCGTTCCTTCGTTATCAAAACGGTCCAACGATCGTATATCTACGTTCTGCTTACTTTCTTTGCTGGACTGTACTTTAAAATCGATCTCTTTATTCTGCAGATGTATCATGGATCGACGGCGGTCGGTCTGTACAGCTCTGGGTATAAGTTTTTTGAAGCACTCATCTTTATCGGATCCAGCTACACTATTGCGGCAACTCCGGTGTACCGAATGTACCTTTCCAAGCGCTCCACCAAGAAGAGAGCGCGAGCAAAGTTACTTCGCGATGCAACACTACTCTTTGTCGGAGGTATGCTCCTCAGCTGTACATCGGCATGGTTAGCTCCAACGGTGATAGGCCCTCTCATTGGGAGTGGCTTCTCTGCCGGCCTACGCGTGTTCCAGATCGTAATTTTTGCGCTGCCATTTCTTTTGGTATCGTCGGTCTGCATGAATCTTCTTTATCTCCTGAAGCGCACGCACTGGGTTGTACAGCTGTTCGTAGTGCAGATTGTGGTTAATATTGTTGCAAATATGACGTTTGTACCTTTGTTTTCCTACAACGCAAGTGCGATAATTACGGTAGTGAGCGAGGTGTTGAACGCGGCTGCTGTACTTCCACTTGCTCTCAAAGCTTATGAAGATCTCAGTTGATGGCGGTGCGCTCTGTGGGAGTTCACGGAACCAGTACGGGACCTATATTGTGACACAGAACATTCTTCGAACCCTCGCAAACGATACAGAGAACACCTACACAACATATCTATACAAGCGCCTTGGTACGGATGTTACGCGCTTTCACCCCATTACGTATCGCATTCTCAGACCCTCGCTTGGCTGGATGGCGGTTCGAGTAAGTATCGACCAGATGGTACATCCGAGCGATCTCTATCTTGGTCTCAATCAAGCGATTCCGTGGTACACACCTGCAAAGGTGATCACAGTACTCCACGGCCTCTCATTCTTTTTTCACAAAGATCTCTATCCACATTCTTTCGAAGCATTGAAGGATCAGGTGCTGTTTGCGATATCACGTTCGGACACGGTGTTCGTGCCATCCGAACGGGTGAAGCAGGAACTCGCAGAACAGTTTGGATATGATCGAGCGATTGTCAATCATTTTGGGATACCCTATGACATGGCGAACGGTACCCGAAAGAAGAAGCTGCCAACAAAGCCGTCTTTTCTGTTCGTTGGGATGGATCACCCGATTAAAAATATCTCGTTTCTGGTGGATGCCTTTACCGTACTGAAGTCTGATCCCCGAATGAAGGATGCGGAGCTTGTGCTTGTGGGTGAACACGAGCAATGGAGTAGTGCCAAGCGATGTATCCGATCTGTTCGGGCGACGCGGGCAGAACTCGCGGAACTCTATAGAAATGCATCTGCATATCTTAGCGCTTCGCTCTATGAGAGCTGTAATCTTCCGATTCTTGAAGCCCTTGGCAACGGTACACCGGTCATCGCAAAAACGGGCGCCGTGATCCATGAGCTGCGGGACTCCGTCACGGTGGCAGACAAGCTCGAGGAGTTTGTTGAGGCTATGAAACATACCGTTCTGAGTAGTCGAAACACATCGCAGCATCCGATCGGCTCATCATTTTCATGGGATCACTTTTGCGAACGGTTGAAGGAGGCGTACTAGTATGAAGGTTGTGCTTGTCCGAGGATCGTACCTGAATCTGTTCGAAGGACAGAACTACGAGCCCTTGCAGAGCTCGGTCAAACTTCTTGCCATCGGGTCACTTCATACCATCCATACCTCTTTTCCATTCCCTACCATGCGACTGCCGTCGCTTGCAGACGGAGGAGTTCCTCGATGGATTGCGAATCGAACGATTGGGGACAGGCAGAACCTGTGGGGACTCCAAGGCCTTGTTCAAGATGCGGACATTGTTCATACTGCAGATCCGCACTACTACTACAGCTATCAACTAGCACAGATGCGACACATGGGCGTTATTCAACGACTCATTGCAACAAGCTGGGAAACGATTCCATATAATAATGAATCGACATCGGCAAAGCGAAGAATAAAACAGTTCTCCATGCGGTATATCGATCATTTTCTCTGTCATACCGAACGTGCGAAGCGCTCGCTGCTCACCGAAGGTGTCCCACAGAACAGGATATCGGTGATACCACTTGGAGTCGATCTACAACGATTTTATCCACACGGAAAGAATCGGCAACGGGAAGAGTTTACGGTGTTGTTTGCTGGTCGAAATGTTGCAGAGAAGGGAGTTGATGATCTCGCAACACTGGAGCTGCTCGGAAATTCAACGAGATTTATTCGAGCGCATGACACTCCGTACCACCTGATGCCGTCGTTGTATCGGTCGGTGGATTGCTTTATTCACCTCGCTCGCTCAACTCCTACCTGGGAGGAGCAGTATGGTATGGTTCTAATCGAAGCTTTGGCGAGCGGTCTTCCGATTGTAGCGTACGACTCAGGATCGGTAGCTGAGGTGGTAGGAGATGCAGGGATCTTGGTACGAGAGGGATCGATACAAGAGCTGGCGCGCTCAGTCGAGCTACTGCATCGAAACAGATCACTACGAGATCGGTTGGGGAGAGCGGCCCGTAAGAGAGCGGTTCAGTTCTTCGATAGAAACCGATTTGCACAACGGCTGCTCCGACTCTATAAAAAAAACAGGTATACTTCTTGATATGCAGATCACGGTATGCATCCTCACTCAAGGAGAAGCATCGTTAAGCAACGCTATTGCATCGGTCAAGGAAGCAGACGAGATCTTGATCGTCACCGCTGGAGATACGCGCCTTCCCATGCGGCTACGGAAGGGGATGAAGCGCGTCATTAGTTCGGTTGCAGACGACTTTGCTCAAGCGAGGAATCTCGGTCTTACCCATGCAAAGCATGGATGGGTGTTGTTTCTTGACTCGGATGAGGTCGTTACTCCACAGCTCTGGAACGAGATCAAGGATGTAACTTCTCAAGAGACACATCGAAGTTGCTATCGAATCCCCCGTATTGATCGGTTTTGGAATCGTGAGC
The DNA here is from genome assembly GCA_964404095.1 of uncultured Gammaproteobacteria bacterium. Classification (GTDB taxonomy): domain Bacteria; phylum Patescibacteriota; class Microgenomatia; order UBA1406; family GWC2-37-13; genus CAZLQR01. The sequence continues at coordinate 10,211 of CAYOIN010000011.1, forward strand.
TTCGTTTCGGAGAAACGATGAAGGCTCGATCGTCGGGTTTTGTGCGATTGGTGAAGCAGAATTCGGGTGTATGGAAGGGGAGAGTGCATGAAGAGTTTATTACGACGCACCCAGTAGGACAGCTCCGATCATCCATCGAACACAGACCACATCCGACCATTGCCGAGTTCCTCAGATCGGTTAATCACTATAGTGATCTAAGGGCCTCTGAGCTGTTGGAGCGAGGGGAGCGCTTTTCGTTGGTGAAGCTCTGTATTTTTCCGCTCGCGAAATTTATCTACACCTACGTTGTTCTCTTTGGTTGGCTCGACGGAGCGGCAGGATTCACCTACTCCTTCATGATGAGTTTTCACTCATTTCTTGTTCGAGCTAAGATGCTCCGCTTATGATTACGATTGCTACCGGTGCACTTTTTCTTCTTGGTCAACTCGGGAGACTTGGGTTCTGGAACCAAACCATAGTAGTGTATGCGTATGAGCTCGGTCTCGGCATCGGGGTTGTTCTCCTGAGTATGCAGCGTCGATACCGAACGCAGCTTCGTCGGCCAACGCTTGTGCTCATTGGAGTACTCTGCTGCTCACTGTTGTTATCTCTCGGTCAATATGTCGTAGGTCAGCAGGTTATCGCTACACTCTACCTTGTTCGGTTGAGTCTCTATCTCATTGCAATCGATATTGTCCCGCGGTATCTCAAAGATAGGTGGCTAACACTCCCTCATCGGTACAGTCACATTATCTGCCTAGCACTGATTATTCCGGCGATAGCACAGTACCTCTTCTTTCCTGATCTTCGATCATTGTTCTACCAAGGTTGGGATCCACATGCATACCGAGTCTTTGGACAGTTTTTTGAGCCAGCGATCGCAGCGGCGATCTATGGAAGTATGATCATCCTCTTGCTGATGGCAAAGAGTACCCCTCGTTGGCAACGGTGGGCAATCGGCTACAGCACCATTCTCATGGGACTCTCCATTCTCACCTTTTCTCGTGGATTTTACCTTGCAATGTTTGGAACCATGATCTGGATCGCTGCAAAGAAACGATCGGTGAGAAGGTGGGTACTGAGCGCTGTGCTTCTAATCGGTGTGCTGGTTGCGGTCAGTCCAAAACCGTTTGGAGAAGGCGTCAATCTTTTCCGGACCTCAACGATCACATCGCGAGTGCTTGATTATCAGGAAGCTGCGCATGTGATTAGATCTAATCCGATTCTTGGTATTGGGTATAATCATCTACGATCTATTCGACCGGCGAACCCCGTACCAACGCGTGCAGTAAGTCATTCCGGAGCATCATTTCATTCATCGTTCCTCATCATACTTGCGACCTCGGGGATTATCGGACTGGCGACATTTGTTTGGTATCTCTACTCGCTTGCATCTCGGTCAGAAACCGTTCAGTACCTGGTCATTTTTCTCTCGATTTTTTCTTTATTTGACAATGTACTTCTTCATCCATTTCTCCAGATGATGATACTGTGCGCAACGGGAGTAGATCTTATTTCTCGTAGAAAATCGTGATGGTTTTTTCCTCGGTATTTCCTGCGTTATCGGTGACCGTAACAGAAACTTTGTTCTCACCCTCTTTAAGTCTCACCAAGGACTGAAAGACCCCCGACGCATCTACCGTTGCGAGGAAGCCCTGGATGTGAACCGACATCTCCTGCCCGTTGGTCTTACCTGCGACCTTCACCTCATCACGAGGGGTCTTGTACCCATCTGATGGCTCGGTGATTTCGAGTACCGGCTTTGCGGTGGCGTACGAGAATGACACCACCTCAGATTTTTTCGTTCCATCGGTCTTGGTATTTTTCCCGACCGCGTAGAGTTCGTTTAGTCCTTCTCGGTATCTGTCGATGGTAGTAGAAAATGATCCATCACTTTGAACAGCGATTTTCTTAAGTCGTCGATCGTTGAGATAGAGTGTTACTTCCTGGAGATTATCCGCAGTTCCGGAGATGACAAGACTTGCTGTGTTGGTAGCGACCGGGACCTCATTAAACTCGAGGGAGTAGAAGGAGGGCGTCTTGCCGTAGTCGTATTCAGATCGCTTTCCACCTATGAGGTCGCCGATAAATACCGAGGAGTTCACCAAAAAGGAGAATCCAGAGGTCAGGAGAAACCAACCGAGAACAAGAAAAAACACCGTGTAAAACAGTGTTTTTTTGTGCGATTGTTTAGACTGAACTCGCTGCACTCTGCTCATGAGCCCTTTGTCAGAATCGAACTGACGTTAATGGTTTACGATACCACTGTTCTACCACTGAACTAAAAGGGCATCTGCTCACCATATTATACCCGAATGATCCTAACAAGCCTACTATAGCAGATCTACTGTGGGTGTCTAGTCGTAGGACCTTCGTGGCCGAGTCGTTGGAACACTTAAGACTGTGCGTGAAAATATCCCTGCTCCGACTTTATTTCAGCTTCAAATTGAGGCTACAGTATGGTATACTATAGGCTCTAATATCTTGATATCTATGAAAGAAGCAATGCCCAAACGTGCTCGCGATAAATACCCTTCTTACATGAATGATTTAGCGAGTACGAACGCAATCATTGGCAAACAAGAGAAGCGATCTGATCCTGACGGTAAGTATCGCTCAAAGTGGCAGATTCATTCGAGCGATCTTGCAAACTACGCTTGGACATTCGACAGGCTATTCTATGGCGGGTTTGAGTATGAGCTGGGAGAAATAGCTAAGCGAAAACCAGACGCCTCAGTTCTTGATGTGATGGCAACTGACATCGCTGTTGGTGACGCTATTGATCATGGCTTTGGCTATGGAATGGCTGTCTCGCTCGGCTTCCCCCCGGTAAGGACAGACCTCGAATCGAGAATCGATATAGTTAACGGTGATATTCTTTTTCGCAAGACCTGGGATGAAATCACTAATCGTATGAAAGATCGGGGAATTGAAGGATTCGATGTGATTATTGCAAGGCCCGAAGGAGGTCTCGATCATCTCACCTCATTTCCACTCGTTCATTTCCGATTACTGCAACGACTATGGCGACTTTTATCCTCTGATAATGGCCTTCTCGCTATTCAGGGACCTGTTGATTCCTACGATTTAGCAGAAGCTTATTTTGATTGTCTCAGGAAGATATATGGTGACACAATTGAATCAACGGTTTTAGGTATTGATGGTTGGGGGTACAAAGTTGCACTGAGAAAGTATCCTGGAGCTCCTCACTCATTACCAACGCCAAAGATGTTAGGAATTACACAATAATATGGCAACGAAGGAAATATACATAGTACCGAAAGACAAAACCTATCTTCAATCGGAGAGGGAACGTACGCTATTCTTAAACAAGGGAACGGCCACCGCTGAGCAAATATCCGAACCTGGATATGAAGAGCGAGGTGGGTGGTACATTCATGGGAGCGGCGTTATCGACTACGAGGAATCGTTTGCGGCAGTATTACCGAGAACAAAACCACTCAGAAAAGTGATGCGTGAAATTGGATCTCATCCAAATGCAGCGGTACTAGACCTCATGGCTTCCGACGCGTATGTTAGAGAAGCGGTCGAGCAGTATGGCTTCGAGTTCGGCCTCGCGGTTTCACTCGGCTTTCAACAATCGACTGAGCGACCTGAGCGAGGAATCGTAAAAAATGTAAACGGCGACTTATTAAGATCTGATACATGGGACCAGATTCGAGATACTATAAATCGGAGGGGGACGAAAGGTTTTGATCTGATTGTTTCCCGACCTGAGGGTGGGATTTCAAATATTTCAGTTCTAGCCGGCACACACTTTAGACTCTTGCAAGAAGCATGGAGGCTCTTGAGCGCTGACAACGGCGTTATGTTATTTCAAGCTCCTAATGTAACATTTGAGCGCTACGGTGCCCCTTATCTCCTGAGACTTCAACAGGCTGGTATGGCTACCGTTGTATACCACTATCTTGGGGACCAGTCTCCTATTCATCCCGTTAAATTAGTCAAGACAAAACACTCACCTGAAATATTACCAACACCGAAGATGTTGGGAATGATGAAATAATATGAAAGAATTTATCCGTCCAAATCGTACCCTCGGGCGAACGCTTGGTGTACAGCATATTCCGAGTGAAAGCATAATCGCTCGTCGCAATGAGCGAAGCTTTGATCGGAACGGAAACAACCTTGCGGGCTGGACCATCATCCATAACGGAATTCGCAGCTATGGCAAAACATTTAAACCCGTTCTCGATGATGTACCTCTGAAGCAGGTATTCTCCGAGCGGGTTAACGAGGTTCCTTCCCCAAAGGTGCTAGATCTTATGGCGTCCGAGTTATTTGTAATCGATGCTGTGTATGATGGATTTGATGCTGGACTCGCGGTTTCGCTCGGGTATCCACATGATCCATATTGGGATGACATGTTTGGTAAAGGAAAAGTAAATATGGTGAATGGGGACATTACTCAGAAAACAACGTGGGATGAAATTCAGAGACGAAGTAGGGAGATTGCGCCTGAGGGCTTTGATATCATCATTTCTCGTCCCGAAGGCGCCCTTGAGGCTAAATTCATTGGAGAAAGTCCATTGCTTGCATTTCTCATGCTGCAAAAAATGTGGTTGTTGGGAGCTTCGCGATCAACGCTTCTCTTTCAAGTCCCACGGCGATATGCAACACAATTTGCGGAATATGCCGATGTACTTAGTGAGCATGGTGTTGAAGTTCATATTCCTGGAAGGTTTTATAGAAGGATAATTCATATGGCTGGCCACCCGGAAAATGGTGGGAGTAAATATGGATTCCCTGTCCGCATAGAAAAAACACCCGACTCACCCCGCCTATTACCAAGACCAAGAACGCCCCAAGTATGAGTGAACAATATGTGCCAGGAAGGAGTTTGCTGAGGCACCTTGCACCGAACGGTGCACTCGATCTTACACGTCGTGTTGAGCGTGAGAATGAATCGTATCCTGATGAAATGCGCAGAGCAGGATGGGGTTTTCACGACAGCACGTTGTCAGAATATGGTAGATCGTTTCAATCAGTAATTGGTTCTGCGATGTTGCCTGGATTTCTGCACGAAAGGGTACGAACACACGGTTACACGACTATCATTGATCTAATGGCCAGCGAGTCCGCAGTTGCGCAAGCGATTCAGATGGGCTTTACGAAGGGACTCTCTGTGTCGCTCGGGTTTAAACACGAGAAAAAATGGGATAGAAAACTCGGCAAAGGGAGGGTCCAAACAATCAATGATGACATCGCGTCTGTTGAGTTATGGGAAAAGGTACGAGCATGGTCTTCTAGGCACACTGAACGAGGAATAGATGTGGTTCTCGCTCGACCGGAGGGAGGGTTACAGTCAGACTGCATACCGCTCAAACCAGCTTTGTATTTTCGGCTGCTTCAAAACATGTGGAAGGTTACTGCAGAAGGTGGCGTTATGATATTTCAGGTACCGAACGAATTCGCAGCAGTAGCAAACCAGTACTTTCTTCAGATTAGAGAGGCAGGCATCGATGTCAAACTGCCTCCACTTGTGGATAACCCAAACGTATCAAATCCCTTCAAGGTCAGAAGTCTGTATGGCTTCCCGGTGAAGATTGAGAAGGCGGAAGGGTCGCCAAGATTATTACCTCAACCACGCATTCCCGAACGTTATGCGGCTGAATTTAAGGAATATCTGAAACTAGTGGGGTTGGAATAATCGGGAGTGGGCAGCCTTTGGCGAGCCTCGCTCTGAAAATATCAGAGCGGGATACGGGAATCGAACCCGTATCTCATCCTTGGGAAGGATGCATACTACCACTGTACTAATCCCGCTGTGAACCTATTATACAAATAAGATATTGGTTATACTACTTGGGTATGCAACGAACGAACAAAGAAATCGTAGATCTTTTGAGAAAGGTTGTGATTGTGTACAAAATTGAGAAGAAAGACTTTTTCCGTGTTGCAGCCTACGAAAAAGCCGCGGACGCAATCGAACTAATGACCGAGGAGCTGTATGATATTTGGAAGAAGGGGAGTCTCAAAACAGTTGAAGGGGTTGGACCAACCGTGCTTGACCACATCCAGGAACTCTTCGAGAACGGAACGGTTGAATTTTTTGATCGTCAGCTAGCGAAGGTTCCATCAACGGTCTTCATACTCACCAGAGTACCGAAAATAGGCCCCATCAAGGCGCATAAGCTCGTGACGACCTTTAATCTTACTGATGAGGAGACGGTGATCCCCGAGCTGCTGAGACTTTGTAATGAGCATAAGATCGCTGAACTCCCCGGCTTTGGTGAAAAATCTGAGCAGGTAATGATCGAGTCTCTTGCGCAGTACGAGGCAGCGGACACGATGCCAGACCGTATCCCATACGACTATGCAAAAAGAGTCGCAGACGACCTTATTTCCTATATGAAGCGTGCTCCTGGTGTCGAGAAGGTCGATATGCTCGGTTCATTGCGGCGAAAAGCGGCGACTATAGGCGACGTAGACATCGCGGTGGTAGCAGCGGAAGAACATGCTCCCGCAATCGTTAAGCACTTTATTGGATATCCGAAGAAAGCCTCGGTAGATAACGCAGGTGAAGCAAAGGCCTCGATCTACCTACCCCCTCATCTGCGTATTGACCTCAGAGTGCATCCAAAAGAGGCGTACGGCGCGCTTCTACAGTACTTTACCGGAAGTAAGGCTCATAATATCAAACTACGTGAGTGGGCGCTTCAGCGAGGCTACTCCCTCAACGAGTATGGTCTAAAGGATCTGAAGCACGATGGCAAGCTTCTGAGCTTCGATACCGAAGAAAAGCTTTATAACTTCCTCGGTCTCAAGTACATCGAACCTGAACATCGAGTAGGGAATGATGAGATTGAAAAAGCGATTATCTCGAAAGATTGAGAACGCTCCCCGCGTAGATGAGGTCTGGGTTTGTTACTGAAGGATTATTCTTCCAGATTTCGGTCCATCGGTATGGATTGCCGTACTGTCGCATCGAGATCAGCCAGAGACTATCGCCACGTTGAACGGTGTACGGCGATCGAGATGGAGCGGTCGCTACCGAATCTTGAGGAGTCTCTTCGCTGGTGGTGAAGACACCACTTGCGATCTCGCCCTGAGTCGCGGTCTTCGGTTCCATTGCAGGCAGCTCGATAACCTCCCCTTCATTGAGCTGGTTCGGATCTGCGATTCCATTTGCTTTAGCAAGGTCAAAGGCGTTGAACCCAGAGCCATACGCATTCTCAGCAATTACCCACAGCGAATCCCCCTTTTTTACGGTGTATGTTCGGGCAGGAGTGGCCGCCGGAGACTCATTTTTTTTCATCCCAAAGAGAGAGGCTACTTTGTTGGTAAATGACTGCCGTGAGGTATCCTTCGATTGGAAGACAATCGAGAGCACAAGAGCGCCGAGTACAACTACCGTAAGTCCGAGTAAAAAGTTCGGGAAGCGATCGTTAAGACGCTCCAGAAGTGCAACGCGCTTCGATGGGAGAGATGCTTCAGATGCTGTGCGCGACGCTTTTTTGCTTCTTGCGGTACTCTTGAGCTTGGCCATGCGGCAAAATATAGCAGATTTGCAAACCATGTCAAGAGAAACTATAATGAGTTTAGAAAGGCGGGTGATTTAGTACGATGAATACAACCTATTTAGCACTCGGTGCAGTAGTTCTCCTCGCAGTCTACGTGATTGCTACCTACAACAGTTTTGTGGTGTTGATGGCTCGAATAAACGAAGCGCTTTCAGGAATCGATGTTCAGCTGAAGAGAAGAGCAGACTTAATTCCAAATGCCGTCGAAACAGTTAAAGGATACGCAAAACATGAGAAGTCGGTGTTTGAGTCGGTAACCAAGGCGCGATCCGCTTTGATGAAGGCAGACACCCTCGCAGACAAGGCGAAGGCGAACGACATGATCACCAACTCACTCAAATCATTATTTGCAGTGGCAGAGGCATATCCACAGCTTCAGTCGAGTCAGAATTTTCAGCAGTTACAAAGACAGCTAGAGGATACCGAGGACAAAGTCGCCTATTCAAGACAGTTTTACAACAGCAATGCGCTAGACTACAACACGAAGACGCAGGTATTTCCAACCAACGTGATCGCAAATGTCTTTGGCTTTAAGAAGGTCGATTTTTTCCAAGCCACAGCAGATGAACGAAAGAGCGTGAAGGTAGATTTTTCATCATAACCCGGTTCAGCTTCGGTGCGTTCAGGGTGAATCGTTTTTCGTTTGTATGACAATCTATCAACAGATTACCGCGAATAAATTCAAAAGCATCTTTTTGGTCGGCTTCTTTATGGCTTTTTTCATGCTGGTCTTCTATATCATCGGAAAGACCACCGGAAGCAGTAATGAATATCTTCAGATCGGGCTCGCATTTTCTCTCTTTTCTGGCGTCGGAAGTTACTTCTACTCAGACAAGCTCGTGCTTATGACCAGCGGAGCAAAGCCAGCGACAAAGAAAGAGTACTTTGATTTTTATACCGTTACCGAGAATGTTTCGATCGCGGCAGGATTACCGATGCCACGACTCTACGTAATTCAGTCCGCGGCTATGAACGCCTTTGCAACCGGCAGAAACCCAAAGCACGCAGTCGTAGCAGCCACTACCGGTCTGCTGGAAAAGTTGAGTCGCGCAGAGCTTGAGGGCGTTGTGGCACATGAACTCGGTCATGTAAAAAACTATGACATTCTTTTCTCGTCGATCGTGTCGGTACTCGTTGGAACATTGGTGTTGGTTACCGACTGGTTGCAACGGAGCTTCTTTTGGTTTGGCGTGGGGGATCGTGATAACGATCGAAATCTCGGTCCAGTACAGATTGTCATGTTTTTGGTTACCTTGATCATCGCACCGTTGATTGCGACCTTAATCCAACTAGCGGTATCTCGGAGGCGAGAATATCTAGCAGACGCTACCGGAGCACTCATAACTCGAAATCCCGACGCACTTGCAAATGCCTTAATCAAGATCTCTGAAAGTAATCTCCCTCTCCAGACCGCATCAGGCGCTAATGCACATCTGTTCATCTCCAATCCTTTTGGAAAGGGGAGAGGTCGTGCGAAACTTGCTTCACTTTTTAGTACCCATCCTCCGGTTGAGGAGCGGGTGAGGCTTCTCCGAGAGATGTGATTGTACGATTATTCGAGATTTGAACGTTGAATTTGAGATAATATCGTATGTGTGGAATAGCCGGGTACTACGGAATCGCTGATAAAAAGCTCATCAAACGGTTTTCGAAGGAGCTTGCTCATCGAGGGCCAGATGGCGAGGGAATCTTTCAAAATGAGCAGGTTTCGCTTCTTAATCGACGACTTGCGATTATCGACCTAAAAACCGGTGACCAGCCAATCTATAACGAAGATAAATCGCTGGTTGTTGTCTATAACGGAGAAATCTATAACTATAAAGAGCTTCGAAGGGAGCTCGAGGAGTTGGGTCATCGATTCAGGACACTCTCGGACACCGAGGTGATCGTCCATGGGTATGAACAGTGGGGACTCCACTGCTTCGACCGGTACAACGGAATGTTCGCGGTTGCGCTCTACGATACCAAGCGGGAAGAGCTTATTCTCGCGCGTGACCACTTTGGAATTAAACCACTCTATTTTTCGGTCTTGCCGGACAAATCGGTTCTTTTTAGTTCAGAAATTAAGCCACTTCTTCATTCAGGACACCTCAGCGCAGCAGTGAATGAGAAAGTACTCTACCGATATCTTCAGTTTCGGGTGCACAGTGACAGCCCAGAAACCTTTTTCAAGGATGTATATTGCCTGATGCCTGGTCAGTACCTCACCATTCGAAAAAAGACCATAAATAATGGGTACTTCAGCCGACTTGAGGAGGAGCTCAAAGAGCTCTCGAGCGCGACTCAAACAGAGAAACTGAATTCCGGTTCCCAGTTTCCAGAAGCACTGAAGGAAGCAATCACGAAAAGGCTAATTGCCGATGTCCCCGTAGGAACCTGTTTGTCGGGAGGACTCGATTCTTCGACGGTTGTGGCGGTGGTAAACTCACTTCTCCGAGAGCGTGCGGATGAGGCGAGGTCGGTAGGGACCGCTCAGAAGACATTCTCAGCGGTATTCCCCTCATCATCCAACGATGAAGAGCGGTACATCGATGACCTGCTAAATGCGGTAAAACGAGATGGGGGAGCAATCGAAAGTAGTAAGGTGCACCCGAAGCCAGAGCAGTTTTTTGACGAAATTGAAGACTTCGTGCGTACTCAGGAAGAGCCAACGATAAGCACCGGCCCATATGCACAGTACTGCGTCATGCGTACCGTTCACGGAAAGGTGAAGGTTCTGCTCGACGGGCAAGGAGCTGATGAAATGATGGCAGGGTATCTCCCCTATTATTTCGTCTATCTTCGCCAACTCCTCTCGGAAAAAAAATGGGGGACAGTGTTTGTTGAGGTGCTGTCATCACTCGACGTTGCTTCGAAGTATCTCGTCCTAAAGCTCGGCCGCGGTGGATCCGGATCCAGTACTGGGAAGGTTCTGAAGAAGTCCTTCTCAAAAAAATTCTCAAATGAACAGTTCCGCCCAAATCAGAAGAACCTGAAACTGAGATTAATCGAAGACATTTTCTACAACAGTCTCCCCTCATTACTTCGATACGAAGATAAAAACAGTATGCGGTTCTCGATTGAGGGCCGTGTTCCCTTTCTTGACTTCAATCTTCTTCGTCTTCTTTTTTCACTCCCAGATTCTGCAATAATCCAGCGAGGATGGAATAAAAAGATTCTCAGAGATGCAACGAAGAAGCTACTCCCGGACAGTATTCGAAAACGCAGGAACAAGATCGGCTTTACGACACCGGAGCAGGAATGGTTTCTTCGAATGAAAAACAAAATCTACTCAATCTTCCTATCACCTTCGTTCGCATCCCGACCGTACTTCAATCAGCAGGCGGTACTCAAGCATTTTCAGCGGTTTATTGAGGGTAAGAATGACGACACACTCCTGTTTTGGCGTCTCCTCAATACCGAACTATGGTTACGAGAATTTATCGATGACCCTGCCACTCACGTTGACCTCGTAGGTCTACGGAGGCCGAACAGTGATATTGAGGTACACGGTAAGAAATATGTGAGAGATTTGATTAAAACAGAGGTGTTTCAAAAAGGAGATGACTATGTCCAGAAACTATCAGACCACATAACTGACTGGAGTAAAAAAAATAAGACTCGAAGTATGAAAAAAAAATGGTTTGTTGTTGTTTCAGAGAAGGTAATTGCGATTGCACAGGGAAGATCCTACTTTATCTGGGATATTAAGACAGGACTTTGGGCAAAACTACTTTCAAAGTATGTCACGAAAACACCACATGGCATCGGTCTCGGAAGTGAATGGACAATGCAACTGGCGATCAGAGAGGTAGGGCTTCCAAAGATTCTGTGGGCAACTACTCTTTCGGCAATCACAAAGCCGTTTGGTATTAAAGGAGTATTCTATCGTGTTGCCGGAGAACAGGCACGCTCAATTGACGGTCCTACCGAATACTCACTCTACCCATCCAATGTCTCGGCAAAGCTCGCACCAAAGAACCCCCTTGCAGCAGCTCAAGAAATTGAGCGAAGCATTAAGGAGAGCTTGCCTACCGCAGCAGAAAAACAGTTCTTAGGCGTTGTGATTATCGATGCGAATGATCTGGGTCGAAACATTATGGCAAACACGACCACCATTGCAGATCAGGTCGTAGCTGAGATTTTTCGAGATAATCCAATGGGACAGGGAAAGGAACAAACTCCGGTTACGGTTGTTACAACAGCCTAAAGCTTGATTTCAAGGCAAGATCATATATAATGCCGATATGCCATTTGAACGAAGAGAAACACTGTTAGGCATCGTCCCGCTGGGACGGTGGAAGAAGGTAGAGACCGGAACGGTAGATGAACGGTACGATGGCGTGGAAGGCCCATTTAGTTTGAAATCCAATAGAACTTTGTTCGTAGATGTTACTTCGTCGGTGCCTCTCGATGAGCAAACTCTTACCGTAAAATCGAGAACAAGAATAGCCGATCCCTGGACGTCATTTCGAGATCTTGACACAGTACAGCAACTTACAGCGGGTGATAGGAAAAGAGTAAGAGTATTTGGACCAAATCCTGGGCACTGCATCGTTTTCAGAAGTAAGCCATTACAAACTCGAGCTTCAAAGAGATGATTGTTAAGGAGAGTCTGCGATTTCTCGGTGTACCGCTCCGTAAGTCACGAGAACTGCACACAAATGGACCAACGCTCGATCTCTATCAGCCGACAAGCTACACCAGATCGGGTCTGTCGATCGATGTTGGCGCACAGACCGTATACGTGCGGGAGTTGAACCTCGCAAAGACCTCATCACCAAAATCAATACGCAGTGTACAGCTTCCTACCACCGACCATGTTTTCCGGCAAAAAACGAGACTTCCGGGAATGTACCACCTCTTCAAACGAGTAAAATAGCCGAGCCGAATCCTGCTCGTTCATATATAATGACAGCATGAAAAAGCTCTCAAATACTGAAATTGAATCACTCTCACGACTCTCTCAGTTACAGCTTTCTGATGCAGAAAAAGCAAAAATTGCTTCACAGTTTACCGAAACAATCTCATACGTTGATAATCTCAATGATCTTGATACATCAACAATCGATAGTCTCACCAACATAACTGGCCAGATCAACCGATACTTCGAGGATGGTGCGCCAAATACTCGACTTCTCACACAGGCAGAGGCAACCGGTCAGTCAAAGGATGTGAAAGACGGTATGTTTAAAGTTCCCAAAGTTCTCTCAAAGTAGTATGGACATTCTTGGAACATCACTCATCGATCTCAGACAGCACGTTGCTGATAAAAAAATATCAAACAGAGAACTTTGGGACTATTTTGTCAATCGTATAAAGAAGTACAACGACGATCTCAACTGTTTTGTCACGAGTCCGAGTGATATCCCGGCTGGTGACGGATTCCCAATGCCGTTCAAGGACAACTTCTGCACAAACGGCATTCGGACAACGGCCTCATCGAAGGTACTCGATAACTTCATCCCACCATACAGTGCAACCGTTGTCGAACGTCTTCTCAAAAACAATTTTTCGGTCTTTGGGAAAACGAATATGGATGCGTGGGCTCACGGTTCTTCGACCGAAACATCGGATTATGGTGTGACGAATAACCCTTGGGACACAACTCGACCTGCTGGAGGATCCTCAGGAGGCTCGGCCGCTTCGGTAGCAGCATATCTCGCACCTGCGGCAATCGGATCCGAAACAGCTGGGTCGATCCGCCAACCCGCAGCATGGTGTGGACTGATCGGACTAAAGCCAACCTATGGAAGAGTATCTCGGTACGGCGTTATCGCAATGGGATCTTCATGGGACTGTCCCGGTCCCATCACAAGAACTGTCGCCGACGCTGCATACCTTCTCGAGCTTATCCAAGGTGAAGATCCATTTGATGCAACGTCGATCCCAACGGATGTTCAACAATATTCTCTCCAAGAATCTAAAAAGTTTAAGATCGGTGTGAGTGAGGACTATCTTGAGAATATCGATGATGACATTCGCAAGCGGTACGAAGAAACAATCGAGATCCTCAAGAAACTGGGTCATTCAGTCGTTCCGGTAGAGCTCATATCACCGAAGTACTCGATCTCTGTCTACACGATCATCCAGCGGTCTGAGGTTTCATCAAACCTAAATCGATACGACGGTGTCCGATATGGGAACGGGAGAGACATGTTCGGACAGGAGGCGAAGCGAAGAATCATGCTCGGAACCTACAGTCTTTCACACGGATATTATGACGCCTTTTACAAAAAAGCAGAGAAGGTGAGACAGCTGATCATTCAAGACTTCGATCGAGCATTTCATGAAGTGGATGTGATCCTGGCTCCAACAACCCCCCAGACAGCGATCAAGAAAGGAGATTTTGAGAAGTATCCATTCTTCGGTGAGATGATGGACGTACTCAACGAGCCAGCAGCTGCTGCGGGTATTCCGGCCATCAACTTCCCAATGGGCCTCGATCGCCAGAACCTTCCGATCGGACTGCAGTTCATGGGTCCTCGACTCCAAGAACAGTCCATCCTTTCGATTACGAGAGAACTTGAACAGGAAACAGAATTTATGGGAGTTATGAATGGATTACTAAATAAATATGAGTAACTATATACCGGTCATCGGACTCGAGATACACGTCGAGCTAAAAACAGAGTCCAAGATGTTTTGCCAGTGTTCTGCAGATTATTTCGGTAAAGCACCAAACACAAACACCTGTCCGGTCTGCTTAGGCTTACCGGGTGCACTTCCGGTACCGAATAAGAAAGCCATTGAGTGGTGTATAAAGATCGGAAAGGCGCTCAACTGCACGATTAATCACAAAACGAAGTTTGATCGTAAGCACTATTCCTATCCTGATCTCCCTAAGGGATATCAGATTAGCCAGTATGATCAACCAGTTGCGGTGAACGGTTGGATGGAGGTTGGCGGGAAAAAGTTCCGAATACATAGAGTTCATCAAGAGGAAGATACCGGTAAGCTCATCCATTCAGGAGCAGACTCTCTTGTCGATTTCAATCGGTCCGGTGTACCGCTTGTTGAGATAGTAACCGAACCAGATTTCTCAAGTGCGGAAGAAGTAAAAAACTTTCTTCAGTACCTCCACTCGATCATCAGATACCTCGATGTATCGGATGCGGATATGGAGAAAGGGTCGATGAGAATGGAGCCAAACATTTCGGTGAAGGTGACGGGCTTAGACGGGCTGCCAAACTATAAAGTTGAGGTGAAGAACGTTAATTCCTTTAACTTCGTAAAGCGATCGATCGAATTTGAGATTACCCGACAGGAAGCACTCCTTGAGAAAGGGGAAACTCCAAGGCAAGAAACACGAGGATTTGATGAGAAGTCGATGAAAACAGTGTCTCAGCGATCAAAAGAAGAAGCTCATGACTATCGTTACTTCCCTGAGCCGGACATCCCTCCCCTTGTGTTTGAGCAGGACTGGATTACGTCCCTTGAGCTCCCCGAACTCCCATCTGCGAAGGTGCAGAGGTATGTCACCGAGTACCATCTTCGAGAGAGCGACGCGCAGAGAATCATAATCGATAAAGATACAGCGAAATTTTTTGAGACGGTGGTAACAATGTCCAAGCTAGATCCACAGAAGGTTGCCAATCTACTCATCAATAACAAGATTAAGAGCGATGGTACGGTTGCGGATTTCGTTGCGAAGGCAGAGGTCGCACTTGAACCAAAACAAACCGATGAAGATCAGCTGACAGTATCGATTCAGCAGGTACTCTCAGAGCAGCCAGATGCGGTGGACAGTTATAAGAACGGGAAGGAATCGATTCTTATGTTTCTCGTCGGCCAAGTAATGCAAAAAATGAAGGGAAAAGCTGATGCACAACGAGTAAAAGAAGAGCTGTTGAAAAGCATAAAATAGTGTTATCCTTTCGCGTTACGTATTCTTTGAACCAATCTCGATGAGTTTTGTACACCTTCACTGTCATACCGAGTATTCACTCCTCGATGGATTAGCCCGCACCGATGACATTATCGCGAAAGCGAAGAAGCACAACATGCCGGCCGTGGCAATAACAGATCATGGGTCGCTTTACGGCGCATTCCAGTTCTATATTAAAGCAAAGGATGCCGGGATCAAGGCGATTATCGGCGTTGAGGCGTACAAGGCGAAGCGCTCCCGACACGATAAGGAGGGCGGGCAGGACAGAGATCAGAATCATCTCGTACTCCTTGCAATGAACCTTACCGGGTACAAAAACCTCCTTAAAATTGTAACCGCAGCTCATCTCGAAGGCTTTTACTACAAGCCACGAATTGATTTTGAGCTGCTCGAGCAGTATAACGAAGGGTTGATTTGTTTGACCGGGTGTCTCAACGGCGAGGTGCCGGAGCTCATTCTTCAAAATCAGATCCCCGAAGCAGAACAGAAGCTACAGCAGTATCACCAAATCTTCGGAGACCGTCTCTACCTCGAACTCCAAAGACATCCAGGAATGGAAGAGAACGACATTGTTAACAAGGAGCTCATTCGTATGTCACGCACCTATGGAATACCGGTTGTGGCAACAAATGATGTCCATTATCTGAACAAGGAGGACGCGTACGCTCAGGAGATTCTCCTTTGTATTCAAACACTGAGAACAATTCATGAGCAGAATCGCCCATTGAGCATGATCGAAAATCCGGATTTTTACTTCAAGACCCCGGATGAAATGGCAACGTTGTTTGCAGATCTCCCAGAGGCTATCGAAAATGCAGTCAAGATCGCGGATCGATGTGAATTGGAGATACCTCATGGTAAGATGATTTTACCTTCATTTCCACTCCCTGAAGGAATCACCCCAGAGCAACAGCTCAGAGAAAATGTACGTAACGGTATCGACCGAGTAAAGAACTTCGATCAGGAGGTTGTACAGAAGCGCATTGAGTACGAGCTTTCGGTTATTGTGCAGAAAGGATACGCAAATTATTTTCTTGTTGTGTCAGACTTTGTGAACTGGGCAAAGAAGGAAGGTATCGCGGTAGGACCAGGTCGAGGATCTGCCGCAGGATCGCTCGTCTCGTACTGCCTTCGCATCACCGACATCAATCCCCTTACCTATAACCTCCCGTTTGAGCGGTTCCTCAACCCAGGGAGGCCATCCCCACCGGACATCGATATCGACTTTGCAGATCGCCGTCGTGATGAGGTAATTCAATATGTTCGAAAGCGGTATGGTGACGACCATGTAGCGCAGATTATCACCTTTGGAACAATGGAGTCTCGGCTTGCAGTACGAGATGTTGCACGTGCACTTGGAATGTCCTACGGACAGGCAGACCGCATTGCAAAGATGATTCCACCGCCACGCCAAGGATTCCATATGAAACTCAAGCAAGCCATTGAGGAGACTGCGGAGCTGAAGCTTGCCTACAACTCGGAGCCCGAAACAAAACAGGTACTTGATGTCGCACAACGCCTCGAGAGTATGCCACGCCATGCATCGGTGCATGCCGCAGGTGTGATTATTGCAGACAAGCCTCTGGTAGAGTATGTGCCACTCCAGCGAGAGCCGAAGGAAGAAAAGATTATCACTCAGTTTGACATGTACAACCTCGACCTGAATGCCGTGTCCGATAACAAGGCAGTGGGTTTGATGAAGATGGACTTCCTCGGACTCCGCAACCTTACCATTCTCGAGGATGCACTGAGATTCGTAAAAGAGTCGAAAGGCCTTGATGTTGATATTCATGAAGTTCCTTTGGATGATCCGAAGACATTCGAGCTCATCAGTAACGGCGATACGGTCGGTGTCTTTCAACTCGAGTCTGCCGGAATGCGGCGACTGGCGAAGGATCTCAAGCCGGAAAAAATCAGCGACATTATCGCAATGGTTGCGCTATTTCGACCAGGCCCTATGGATCTTATTCCATCCTTCATTGAAGGAAAGGCAAATCCGAAGCGTGTACGCTACCCACACAAGGATCTGAAGCCGGTTCTTGAGGAGACCTACGGCATTCTCGTCTACCAAGAGCAGGTCATGAATATCGCAGCGGTTCTCGCAGGGTTTAGCATGAGCGAGGCAGATCTACTTCGCATGGCGGTCGGAAAGAAGAAAAAATCACTCATGGAGAAAGGGAAGAAGAACTTCATCGAAGGCTGCGTAAAAAATGGCTATACAAAGATCCTTGCGGAAAAGATCTTCGGATTCATCGAAAAGTTCGCCGCGTACGGATTTAACAAAGCGCACGCTGCCTCGTATGCATTGATCGCGTACTGGACAGCATACATGAAGGCGAACTACCCGGTTGAGTTCATGACCGCTCTTCTAACTGCAGAGCTCCAGGGTGTAGCAGGACCAATGCGCGAGATTAAGATGGCACAGACACTTGAAGAGTGTAAAAAAATGGAGATCGTCATACTTCCACCTGATATCACGAAGTCGATCGCTCGGTTTAAGATCGAGGATGGTGGTATCAGATTTGGACTTTCTGCGATTAAGAACGTAGGTGAGGCGGCAATCGACTCTATTGTAGAGACGCGCGACAAGCAACCATTCGTGAGTTTCACCGACTTCCTCAAGCGGGTAGACCTCAGGCGTGTGAACAAGAAGACCGTAGAAAGCTTGATCAAGGCGGGGGGTTTCTCAGCATTCGGAAATCGAGCAACCCTCCTTGCTAACTATCCTGAATTAGTTAAGGAAATTTCGGCGACCCGTGAAACTCAGGACAAGGGTCAGTTTGATCTCTTCACCGATGCGGGGAGTGACGCTCAGTCGCAGGATCTTTTTACTCCGATACCCGAGGTTACCGAGGATGAGATCTATGCGATGGAGAAGGAAGTGATTGGTTTCTTGATTAATAAAAATCCACTTGCGAAGTTTCAAGAAATTATCGAGAAAAAAGCGACGAAGAAGGTAGGTGAGGTTTCGCTGGATGACCAAGGCCAAAAAGTTGTACTCGTAGGTATCGTCAGTGGTAGAAAGATAATCAAAACAAAGAAGGACAATCTTGAGATGGCGTTTCTGACGGTATTTGACGAAACCGGGTCGGTCGAGGTCATCGTGTTTCCCAAGTTATTTGTAAAGTTCCGCGACATTCTCAATATCAATCAGGTTATTATCTTCAAAGGCACCGTTTCTGAGAAGGAAGACCAGATCAACGTACTTCTCGATGTAGCGATGAAGCTCGGGTAGTTGAATATTATCTTTTCTGGTGTACAATAGCAGCCATGACAGAGCGACCACAAAGAAGTGAACTATTACGGCATCGAGTTCTCGTACTTCCACATACCGATGCTACGTCACAGGTCTCGAGAGAACGATTGGCTACAGTCGCTCGTCAGTTGCAACGTTTTAACGCTACTGAGGTACTGAGATCAACCTTCCAACGCTTGACCGAAAGCGGCCAAAAATGTGCGCTTGTTCCCGAACATTTTCATCAGGAACCATCGGTGCCAAGTCCGATCGACGGAGAGGAAGGATTATTTTATCGGCATCCAGACGGAACGGTCCGATCGGGCATTGGATGGGATTTTCAACAAGAAGGTAAACATCAAGTTGCATATGACGGGATCCGTATCTTAGCACACCCAGGTTTCATACTTGTCCAGGGTGCTGATACCGCGGTTATTGATCCACGAGTGATGCAAGAGTACCGCACCATAGCAGGTCAAACTTCTCCAGAGATGAACCCATTTGTTGCGGCAGTTAACTATTCCATTGCGCATCCCGGTAGATTTACTGTGTCTCGACTAACGATGTCGGATGCTGCCAGCTCCTTAGTTCCAGCAAATGGATTACCTGCCGTTGACTTTGGCGACTAAGCGTTGACAGACCTTCGAGGGTACTGTTACAATATATGCGTAAAATGAATCCGACATTGCTTAATGCCGGAATGTATCTCGCAACACCGCTATTACTGGCAGTGTTCATCGGTTACCAGCTAGATACATACTTTCACACCAAACCGGTGTGGATGATTGTCTTGATCGTGTTTGGGACAGTGAGTTCGTTTTACAATTTGTGGAAATTGTCGAAAGAAATAAAGAATGAGCGTCGTTAACACCACCACCCAAGAACCACACATTACCAAAGCGGTCGCATCTCCTTCGGCCGAACACACCTCAAAAGCAACAGAATCGACCGAGCATAAAGCCGGTCCGCATATCAGTATCAAGGCTGAACCTGTTTTTACCTTCAATAATTTTCCGGTAGTAAACTCGCTTCTTCTCTCCTGGATTACGCTCGTATTCTTCATCGGACTGGTGATAAAGTACAATATGGATAGTCGGAAGAAGAACAAATCCTCATTTTTTTACTTCATTAACTTCTGTCTTCGATCGTTGTTTGATTTTTTTGAGTCCGCTATGAAGGAAAAAACAGCCACTTACTTTGGCCTACTTGGTGCATTCTTCTTCTTTATTCTCCTACAGAACTGGTCAGGACTTCTGCCCGGTGTCGGGAGCGTGCTCTACAATCATGTTCCAATGCTCCGTGCAAATACAGCAGATCTCAACACCACACTCGCGCTCGGACTTATTTCAGTAGCTTCAATTCAGTTTTTTGGTGTCACGACACTTGGGCTCAAAAGCTATCTGAGCAAGTTCTTTAACTTTAGTAGCCCGATCGCCTTCTTTGTAGGAATTCTTGAGATTGTATCGGAGCTGTCCCGCGTTCTTTCATTTGCTTTCCGTTTGTTTGGTAATATCTTTGCGGGTGAAGTGCTCCTTTCTGTTGTTGCGTTCTTGATCCCAGTTCTTGTATCATTTCCTTTTCTCCTGCTTGAAACATTCGTCGGCGTGATCCAGGCCGTAGTTTTTGCAATGCTCAGCGCAGTATTAATCAATATGGCGACTACCGAGTCGCATCATTAACAATTACATATTCAAACGAAGGAGGTGAAAATATAAATGGATGCAGAAGCAGCTAAAATGATCGGCGCAGCTCTCGCAATCGGACTTGGAGCCCTTGGACCAGGTATTGGTATCGGTTTGATTGGAGGACGAGCACTTGAAGCAATTGGACGCAATCCAGAGGCAGAGGCGTCTGTTCGTGCAACCATGATTCTTGCAATCGCTCTTACCGAGGGACTTGCAATTTTCGCTCTTGTTATTTCTCTTATTATTAAGTTCGTCTAAGGTTACGTTATATGGAAAATTTGGGTATCGATTCAAAACTCTTGATCGCACAACTGATTAATTTCGGTCTGTTTTTCTTTGTATTCAAAAAATACCTAGCAAAACCGTTCCTGAAGTTCATCAAGGCCGAAAAAGAAGGAACCGAAGAGCGAGAAAAGATTCTCGCGAAAACAAAGGTCATGGAAGAGAAGCTCCTCGAAAAGGAGAAGGCCATGAAAGCGGCGATCAAAAAAGAGACCGATGAGCGCATTGCTGAAGCAAAGTCAGCAGCACAGAAAGTGAAGACTCAGCTCGTAGAGGAGGCCCAAAGAGAAATAGAGGACATGAAGGCAAAGGCAAAGCGACAGCTCGAACAAGAGCGAGCTGAGATTGAACGCCAAGCCAAACAGAGAGTGAACGATCTGAGCTTCATGATCGTTCAGTCTGCGTTGAAGGATGTACTTACATCTGACATGAAGAAAAAGATCTCAGAAGCAATTGTTACCAATTCAGCAAAATCAATTCGACTCCATGAAAATTAGTGGTCGCATGAAGGAAGAACTGAAGAAGGTCTTCCTCGCAAAGCTCAAGGAGAAGAATCAGGAGGTCGAGATTATCTCGGCGTATCCATTGAGCGCCACCGAGCTTACAAAGCTCAAGAAAACACTCAATGTGCCTTCAGACGCGAAAGCCACAATGCGGGTGGACGAGTCGTTGATTGCTGGATACGTTATTAAAAAGGGGAGTAAGATGATCGATCTTTCCCTTCTGTCCCAGTTACGTAAGTTACAACAAATCACCTATGAAACTGTTTGATCAATATCTCAAGGAAGTTGAAAAAGAGCTCAATACCAAGAAAAGTCCCGTTAAAACCTCGGAGGTTGGCACCGTGCTCGAAATTAAGGATGGTGTCGCAATCGTTGCAGGTCTAGATAATAGCTTTTACGGAGAGCTGGTCGAGTTTGATACACAGGTTCGTGGATTTGTGATTGAGTTGATGGAGGACACCGTCGGCGTCGTCGTGCTTGGAGATTATCTCAGCCTCAAAGCAGGGTCACAGGTGACCGCAACCGGAGAGATTCTTTCACTTCCGGTGGGTGAAGAGCTTCTTGGGAGGGTGATCAGTCCGCTCTCAGACTCCCTGGAGAATGTAAAGCTAAAGACCAAAAAGAGATATCCTATCGAGAGAATCGCATCAGGAGTTGTGTACCGAAAGTCCGTTACGGTACCACTCCAGACCGGAATTAAGGCAATTGATGCGCTTATCCCGATAGGACGAGGTCAGCGAGAGCTTATTATTGGAGATCGTACCACCGGAAAAACAACGGTTGCGATCGATACCATCATCAATCAGAAAGGACAGGATGTGATCTGTATCTACTGTGCAGTTGGTCAGAAGAATGCAAAGGTAGCACAGGTTATCGAGACCCTCAAGGCACATGATGCGATGGACTACACTATTGTAGTATCTGCATCTGCGTCTGATTCTGCAGCATTACAGTACCTCGCGCCGTACTCGGCAACCGCGGTCGGTGAGTACTTCCTTGATCAAGGAAAGGATGTTCTCGTTATCTATGACGATCTGACCAAGCATGCTTGGGCATACCGACAGATCTCGCTTATTCTCCGCCGCCCAGCTGGCCGTGAGGCGTATCCGGGAGATGTTTTCTATCTGCACTCACGACTGCTCGAACGAGCGTGTAGAATCGATGAGAAGTACGGTGGTGGATCGCTTACGGCGCTCCCGATCATCGAAACCCTTGATAATGATATCTCGGCGTACATTCCAACGAATGTGATCTCGATCACCGACGGTCAGCTCTTTTTAGAGACCGACCTGTTCAATAATGGTGTTCGACCGGCAATTAATGTTGGCTTCTCTGTTTCACGCGTTGGAGGATCGGCACAAACCAAGGCGATGAAGCAGGTCTCAGGTCGTCTGAAGCTTGATCTGGCGCAGTACCGAGCGCTCGCTGCATTCTCGCAGTTTGAGTCTGATCTTGATGAAGAGACGAAGAAGTTCCTCAACCGTGGAGCAAAAACTACGCAGGTTCTGAAGCAGAACAAGCACGATGTGTACTCATTGGCTGAAGAGGTAGCTGTTCTTTGGGCAGCCACCAAGGGCCACCTCGATGAGATTCATGCAGATAATGTGATGGCATTTGAAGAAAAGCTTGTCGATGCACTGCGAACTCGAGGAAAAGAGTGGATGAAGCGAATTAACAAGAACAAGATTATGGATGAGAAGGACGAGAAAGAGCTTGAAAAATTAGTAAAGTCAGTACTGTAATCTATGAATACGCGTCTTGTTACCAAGAAGATCAAATCTGTTTCAAACGTGAAAAAGATCACGAAGGCAATGCAGTTGGTCTCTGCGGTAAAGATGCGAAAGGCACAGCAGGTTGCTCAGGAAGGGAAGCCGTATCAGGAGTTTCTTCAACAGGCGATCCACCGACTCGCTTCCGGTATCTCAACGCAAGATAACCCGTTACTCAACCCCGGTACCGCGAATAAGAAGAATCTTGTGATTGTCTTTACCTCACAGAAGGGTCTCTGTGGTTCCTTTAATATGAATATACTGCGATATCTCGTGAAGCATAATGTCCTTGGCGAATCTGATTTTGTTACGATCGGTAAGAAAGGCGTCGAGGTTCTCACGCAGCTCAAGGCATCGATCGTGGCAGACTACTCTGGACTCGCGGATGATGATACGATCTCAGCGGTCTTCGAATTAGCACTCCAGAAGTTCTTAAACGGTGAGTATAAAAATGTCTTTGTCGCATATAACAAGTTCGTAAATACCCTCCGCTCCGATCCATCCATGGACCGCGTTCTTCCGTTTGCGGTTGAGTCACTTGAAACAAAAGAGGTGAAGGAAGCGCTCAAGGAGAATGAGTATCTCATCGAACCTAGATCACCGCAGTTGATCGACGAACTCCTCAAGAGCTATATCGAAAGCACACTTCGGTTCGCTCTGCTTCAAAGCTATGCAGGGGAGCACTCTGCACGGATGATCGCAATGAAGAACGCTACCGATAATGCATCTGAAGTGATCCTCAACCTTACGTCACTTCGAAATAAGCTGAGACAGCAAAGCATTACCTATGAGTTGCTCGATATGATCACCGCTAAAGAAAGCGTTGAGATTAATTAATTATCAATTT
>CAYOIN010000012.1:0-31038 GCA_964404095.1 uncultured Gammaproteobacteria bacterium
AGTCGACCACAATGAGTCGCACATTTTTTTCGACCTTCAGTTTTCGCGCTTTGGTCCGCATCTCAAGAACAGAGATGCCGGGCGTATCGTCGATGAAGATTGGAGCATCGGCAAGATCTCCCATTGCATCGGTGAGTCGCTTATAGTCTTCATCAGAAAGTCGCCCGGTCTTCAGTTTCCATGCATCGATATCTGCGTGACCGACAAGGAGACGATCAACCAGCTCTTCCTTGCTCATCTCGAGCGAGAAGAATCCGACCGGTTGTTTTTCTTTGAGCGCTACATTGAGCGCCATATTAAGCGCTAGGGTCGTTTTACCGATACCGGGGCGAGCGGCAAGAACAATCAGATTCGAGTCCTGTAGCCCAGCAAGTTTGTTATCGATGTCTGGATACCCAGTTGGAAGTCCGCGGAACTGTGTCCCCTGTTTGAGGAACTCCTCAAGTCGCTCAAAACTCTCGGCAAGAACTTCTTTCAACTCCACAAAATCTTGGTGGAGGTGCTGTTGGGATAATGCAAAAATCTCCTTCTCTGCTTCATCGAGGAGCTTTTTGGTATCCCCGGTGTCGTCAAAGGCTCGTTGAACGGTGCGTGAGGAGAACTCGATCAACCGACGTTTTGTGTAATGGTCTTTCACAATGCGACCATAGTGTTCGATGTAGCCAGAGGTTGGCACCGTGTTGATGAGCTCGGTAAGATAGGAGGTACCTCCTACATCCTTCAGCTTTCCCAGCTGCTTGAGTTCATTCTGGAGCGTGACAATATCGATCGGCTGCTGTTTTTCGAACAACGCAACCATTGCGCTGTAGATAATCTGATTTTCATGACTGTAAAAGTGTTCTGCCCGGAGAAACTCTACAACGAGATTAATCGAAGAGGCATCGACAAGCACCGCCCCAAGAACCGACTTCTCGGCCTGGAGATCCTGTGGTGGAACTTTGAGCGCGTCACTCGAGATTGCCATAGGGATTTGTATTGTACAGTACCTGAGAAAAAAGTGGATGAAAGAGCGCGGGAATGATTAGATCTTCATCGCGATGAGTTTGGTTTCTTCCGGAACCGCGTCTTTCTTTAGATTCAGGATATCTACGACTTCGGATGGTTGTGAGCCATATTTTTTATAGAACTCTTCAAGTCCGGTGAGTGGACCAAACACCTTTTGATCGAGCGAATCATGACCATAGTGCATAGGAATCACGAGAGCGGGTTCGATCTTATGGATCACCGACACCGCTTCGTCAGGGCCGATGGTGTAGTGTCCACCGACCGGCACGAGAAGAATGTCAACATCGCCAATTTCTTCTACAACCTCATCGGTTAAGGCATGTCCGAGATCGCCACAGTGGAGGATCGTGATACCTTCCACCTCGATCTTGTACATGGTGTTTTCACCACGCTGAGAACCTTTCTCTCCATCATGGTAAGTTGGATACCCCGTAACCTTTACGCCCATTTTTTCATACTCACCCGGCCAGTCAATCACCAAGGCCTCTTCCGAGACACCGGCAACATGATTGTGATCAGCGTGCTGATGCGACATCGTTACGATGTCTGCTTCTTGTTTTGGAAACTTCAACCCCACCGCCTTCGGATCAAATGGATCGGTTACAACCTTTGCATCTTTCGAACGGATGAGAAATGAGGAATGACCGAGATACTTGAGCTGCATAGGCTACTAGGATAGCAAAATTACGTCCCGTAATCAACGAAGAATCCTATCGGCAGATCTGTTTTTTTATTTCATCCTGTTTTTCCTTCGGAAGTTTGTTGTACTGTTCGATCACCGGCTTGGTCGCCTGTTGGAACACGACCATATCAAGGACTGAGGCAGATCGAGATGCTTGATCAGATGCGATGTGCGTAACTGCTCCGAGCACGCTGTCAGCGACTTTTTTTGTCTGGGGGCTATTTTTTGCGAGGAAGGTAGATCCGTATGCCTGATATACATAATATGCTCCCGCGAGGAGCAAGATGGACAGGAGAACTTTCTTCATCAACCAACCGATCATATATGTAGTATAGCGGAAAGCGGATCAGGTAGAGAAATAACGGGCAAATTGATAAAATATGCCTATTGGCGGCTGTAGCTCAGTTGGTAGAGCACCAGTTTGTGGAACTGGTTGTCGCGGGTTCGATCCCCGTCGGTCGCCCTGAGTCCCTACACCTCCGCATGAAATACAATCATATCGTTCTCGGAGGATCATTCGACCATCTTCATCACGGACACCTCGCCCTTCTCTCAACAGCGTTCACCCAGGCAAAGCGCGTTACGATCGGTCTGGTTGCGGATGTTGCCGTCTTGGGGAAAAAGTATCAAGACCAACTTCAGTCCTATGCGGTTCGACGCAGAAGGTTACGAGTTGAGATTGAGAAACGGTGGGCCAGTGTTAGATATTCGATTATGCCAATTCATGATGTGTATGGTCCGTCGATTACCGATGCGAGCATGGATGCTATCGTGGGCACGAAGAACACCGTGAAGAACATCGGGAGTATAAATGACAAGCGCAGCCAGAAGGGGTTACCCACGCTCGAAGTGCTCATGGTTCCTGAGATACGTACGGACCAAAGTGGCAAGCTCAGTTCGACTCGTATTCGAAACGGCGAGATCAATCGTGAGGGGTTAGAGTATATGGGGCTCTTTTCTCGCACGCTTCATCTTCCGAATTCGCTTCGACCAAAACTAGCAAAACCGCTCGGCTTCATCATCAGTGGAAATGATGCGAATCTCCGTATTGCGGCTCAGAAAGCCGCTCAGTATCTGACGAAATTGAAGAGCCCTCTGTGTATTACGATCGGCGACATCGTAACCGCATCATTAAGGGAGGTGGGACACCGTCCAACCATGGCAATCATTGACTATAGAAGTAAACGGAAGACCATTGGAACGCGCCCCCGAATCGATACAGTGAATTATCCCGGATCGATTGACCACCGCGCAGTGAGCGTGATGTTCCGTTCGTTGCAGACTGCCTCGAAAGAACAGGGCACGATTATTGTCGACGGAGAGGAAGATCTACTCGTGCTTCCCGCGGTTATGATGGCACCACTCAATGCAGTGGTGTTGTACGGACAACCGGGTAAGGGCATCGTTGCTGTGCCGGTCACAGAGCGCAAGAAACAACGGGTTCGAAGAATTACGGAACGTTTTGAAGCACGCCAGTATTAATTATGCACTGAGCGTATGTTAGTGTTTTCGAGATTGAACATGTTTTTGGCTCAAAACGTTCCTGATCTCTCGCTCCATAAGATGAACAAGTCCTTCTGGATTCAGAGCCCGAACCCCTTTTGCAAGAAGTTTGATATATGCTTGAGTGAGAGACTGATAGGTCTCGATATCAAATCCACTCGGCATAGCCATATGTCTATCGTAGAACGCAATAAGCCCTGAGTGAAATAGGTCTATAGGTAGTGAGCGATCAAGTCGTATCCCTCCATTTAGTACGTGAGCAAACCACTCTGGCTCATAGCCCGTGTCAATATTATGAAGAAGACTGTCGACCGAGCTTTGAAACATTCGCTCTTTCAATCCTTCAAGACGTTGGGCGGCTTGCTGTCCATGGGTAAAGTATGCCACGCGCGATTGTGGCACCTCAGGGGCATGAGAAGTTCCCTGACTGCTGGTCGAAAGTTCAATGCGAACCGGAAGACCGGCGTGCCTTGCGGCGGTATAAAATACCAAGTCACAGTGATATGGATCAAGTGGACCGGTAAGGAATTGATGTTGAAGTGCCGTTGGCGACTCATGACGGTGTCGTCTTTGGAGAAGTCTTCGTTCCATACGCTATTATACTCGAAACGAAGCTATTTAGCAATATTATAGGATAGAAGTGGAGCCCGGAACGAGAATCGAACTCGTGCCTAGCCCTTACCAAGGGCTTGTTTTGCCACTGAACTATCCGGGCGCTGTAAGTTCATATTGTAGCAAACAGGCGGGCTTATTGACCTCTAAAAAAGGCGGTGAGGAACTCCTTCGCGATCGGTGCAGCGACATCCGAGCCTTGACCGGCATTCTCAACGAGTACCGTAACCGCAATTGTTGGCTTGTCGAAGGGAGCAAATACAGTAAACCAGGCATGCGGTGACTGAGATCCTGTCCCGTGAGATTCTGCGGTACCTGTTTTGCAACCAACCTGGATACGACCCTTGCCGGTTGGTGCAAAATCGAAAAAGGGATAGCCCGTTCCCCCCGCAGTACACGCCTGTCTCATCCCCTCACGAACTTCACTGAGCGTTGTGTCTGAAATTGGGAGCTTGGTGCAGTGTGGCTGATCGCTCTGCTTGAGCTGGGGAGCGCAGAGCCGACCGTTGTTCGCAAAGACCGCAGACGCCTGAGCGATCTGTATTGGAGTGGTGAGTAGGTATCCCTGTCCGATCGAGAGATTGTAGGTGTCTCCGAGATACCACTGCTCCTTCAGCACCTCTTCCTTCCAGAACGGCGAGGGGAGGAGTCCCTCAGCTTGCGGGAAGGGTAACTCGGTCGCCTTTCCAAAGCCAAATCGTTCTGCCCATTTCTTCATATCTATAACTCCAAGTTTCTCTCCCGCTTTATAGAAATAGATATCGTTTGAGCGCATTAATGCCTTCACAAGATTCACCTCGCCGTCGGTCTTTCCGTACTGGAGAAAGTACCAGTTCCCGAATGTAATCGGGCCGGCGGTGATCTTTCCGGTATCCTCGATTATCGTATCCGGCTTCATAGCCCGTTCCTCAAGTGCCCCCGCCGCAACAAAGAGTTTGAAGATGGAGCCAGGAGGGTACGATCCCTCGGTCGCACGATTAAATAATGGCTGCAGCGGGTCTTTCAGATAGGAATTAACTCGTTGTGTATTTTTTTGATTAAAATCATTGGGATTGAAGGAAGGGTTCGAATAGAGCGTGAGCACCTTCCCAGTTGAAGGCTCGAGGGCAATGAGCGCACCTTTTGCGAGTTGTTCGGGTTTGGGGAAGTTGGCGCTTTGAGAGCTGATATTTTCGGTAAAGAGACGGTGCGCTTCTTCTTGAAGCCTGCGATCGATGGAAAGTTGAATCGTGCTCCCATCAACCGGCTTTACCTTTCCGAGGGTGCGCACCGGAATACCGGTAGCATCAAGTTCAAGAAGCGTATATCCATTGATTCCACGGAGTTCGCAGTCATAGAGTTTTTCTACTCCCTTCTTTCCAACCGAGTCACCGAGCTGAAGTTTGTGAACGCATCGGTCGTGTTCAAGCGCCTCAGTATCAGCAAGTTGTATATATCCCACAGCGTGTCCGACGGCGCCATTTCCCTCAGAGACACGATCCGAGACAAGACGATCTTTTACGCTGGTTTTCTTCGGTGGTTTGCTCTCGGTTATTACTCGACCGTTCCGGTCGAGGAGAGAGCCTCTTCTCGCCTCAATGACAATCTCTTTCGTCCGGTTCGCCTCTGACAGACGCCGATAGTAGCTTCCTTTTACGACTGAGAGTTGAAAGAGCCGGATGGCAATGAGAAGAAAAAAGCCAATGGAGATGATTACGAGCATGACAAATGAGGGAAGGCGATGATCTCCCGACCGTGAACGAAATCCTGTGTCAGTCCGCGCCTTTTCAATGATTGGTAGTGATCTCATAGCGATGCGCTAGCTTACGAAATATCCTTGCATAAAATACAACACCATTAGGAAGTGGCCGAGCGCTAAGAGCGTGAGAATACCGATCCGGAGAACGGAGCTTCGCATCGTTCCGATGAACAAAAAGAACGAGAGCGACATGAGTGCAAAGCGTGGAATGGAGAGCAGGGTACCGGTAACTGTCGGTAAAACGATGTTGATGAGCGAAAACACAACAATCTCTCGATGCTCCAATCCCGTGCCTTTGGAGAGGCGATAGAGCTGGTATCCCACCACACACACCACTGCGAGAAATACTGACAGTTCTAGAGCGGCAACAAAAAATGGGAACGATACCGGGACGGTGAGGAGCATTTTTAGATAGCGATAGAGCACCTGGGGCAATAGAACAAGCTGAGTCGATCTCCCTGCCCCAAATGCAGGCTGCGCATGAAAGAACGCAAGGGGGTCGCCCACGGTTGTATACAGAAAGGCCATATAGAGCCCAAGTCCGATGATCGGGCCAAGCGCAGATGCAGACCTTTTTTTGTCCGGCCAGGTATTGAGTAAGATGGGCACGATTAGAAATACGCCGATAAAGCGCGTCGATGCTGCGAGCAGCGACGCAAAAAATACCGGTGTATATCTTTTTTGAGCAAGAAAATAGAATGAGGCTGTCAGAAAAAGAAAAAAGAGACCCTCGGTATAGAGTGCTCCAAGGAAAAAGGAAGACGGAAAAAGGAGGAGTGCGGCGATGGTCCACGGTATCGCCGTATGTTCGTTCGGTCTGAGTCTGGTCGAAAGATAGCGTGAGAATAGAACGAGCCCAGCGCAGAATGCGAGATTCGAAAGGAGCAATCCGGCAACTAAATGATTTCCACCGAGGAGCGGTGCGATGAGTTTGATCAGCGCGGGATAGAGTGGGAAGAAGGCATGTTCGTACTGCGCATATCCTTGTTGAGCGATGCGAATATAGAATACACCGTCGAAGTTGGCAAATGAGCGAATCGCATGGGGAAGCCCAAATCGAAGGATGGTATCAGGGTGAGAAAAATGGCCCGAGTACGGCAGTACATACGGCGAAATCAACGCAATGCACCAGTCAACAACTCTCCAGATACAAAATAACAGAACAGCGTGCATGTGCACATTGTAGCGGATCACAACAGTTGCTTAGCCGAAGAACACATTGTAAACAAGCCAGACGTTCAGCAGAGCGATCACCAACGCAACCATAACAGCTGGGGCCTGAATCCAAGCGGGATTGGCAAACCGGCCCATCTTCGCTTTTTCACCGGTAAACTGCACCAGCGGAAAGACCGCAAACGGGAGTTGAAGGCTGAGAATGACCTGACTGAGAATAAGAAGCTGGTTGAGGCCGGAGTTGCCAAAGAACCAGACAACGATCACTGCGGGAATAATCGCGATAAGTCGTGTAACCAATCGCCTGATCCAGGGCTTGAGGCGAATGTGAATAAATCCTTCCATAATAATCTGACCAGCGAGCGTGCCGGTGATGGTTGAGTTCTGTCCTGACGCTAGGAGCGCGAGCGCAAACGCGATGCTCGCCGCGGTTGTTCCGAGGAGTGGCGCGAGTAGTTTATAGGCATCCTGAATCTCAGCTACTTCGCCAACACCGCGAGAATAGAAGGTTGCTGCTGCGACGATCAAGATCGCGGCATTTACAAAGAAGGCTAAGAACAACGCAAATGTTGAGTCGATCGTGGCGAAGCGTATCGCCTCAGACTTTCCTTCATCGGACTCATCGTAGTCTCTCGTCTGGATGATCGCGGAATGGAGATAGAGATTATGCGGCATTACGGTAGCTCCGAGAATTCCTGCAGCGATGTAGAGCATGTCTGCGTTTGAGACGATCTGTGCCGAAGGAATCAGACCGGAGACGATCGAGGCAATATTTGGTTGGGAGAGCCAGATTTCGAGGCCAAAACACCCAATAATGGTCAAGATGAGTGTTATCACCAACGCCTCAAGATAACGGAACCCCTTATGTTGCAGGAGCAACAGAAGGAGAACATCGAGAACCGTAATTGCGATACCGATCATAAGCGGGATCTTAAAGAGAAGATTGAGCGCTATCGCTGATCCAATTACCTCTGCGAGATCACAGGCAGCTATCGCGATCTCTGCGAGAATCCAGAGAGTGAATGCAACAGGTCTCTTGTAGTGATCACGGCATGCCTGAGCAAGGTCGCGGCCGGTAACAATTCCAAGCTTCGCCGAGAGGTGCTGGAGCAGCATTGCCATCAGATTTGAGATAAAGATAACCGACAGAAGGGTGTATCCGAATCGTGATCCTCCCGCGAGATCGGTTGCCCAGTTTCCTGGATCCATATACCCGACCGCTACCAGAAAACCCGGTCCGGCAAAGGCAAGCATCTTCCTCCAGAACGACAGCGTCTTTGGTATCGGAATGGATCGATGTACTTCCTCAAGGCTTTTGCCTACTTTCTCCTGTCGCCAGCCCAGCGATTCAAAAAAATGAAGGTGTGTCATATTGGTTTTCCGTGGGGATCTTGCTTCGGATGTCCGAGAAATTTGTCCAGTGCTTTAATCGATCGATCACTGAAAGCATGTTCGAGAAGATGTGCCTCATCGTGAATTCTACTTTTCGGTTGTTTGAGTATGGTATGGAGGAACACCTCGATGACGCGATGTTTGTAGGTAAGGCCGCGGGCAATCTTGAGGCCTGTGGTGGTAAGTGACACCGAGCCATACCGTTGATAGTTCACGAGCGATGCACGCGCTAACTCCTGAAGGCGCTCTGTGACGGTCTGTTTAGTTAGTTTTAGATACCGCGCCACTGCGCTTGGTTGAACCGGCGAACTCCCGCCAAGCGAAAAAATTGCACGCACGTAGTCCTGTTGTGTTGGGGATAAAGTTCGCATAAACGAACTTTAGTATAGCATGGTCTTGCTAGTACGCAAGCGCGAAGAGTAATGAAGGAACATGTCGGGGTGCGGGGAATTGAACCCCGGCCGCACGACCCCCAGCCGCGCATTCTACCGTTAAACTACACCCCGTATGTCCTATTGTATCAAGTTTAGCGCTCATCAGTCCGCCAGCTTTCATATGTTCCTATCGTAGATAGGTTAAAAAAAACATATGATGTATGATTCACCGCAGCTGGACCTTCTCCGCCTTCAACATAAACAAGACCATCATGTCCGCGAGAGCGCATGAAGTCGGAAAAGATTTGCATATATGGCGGGTGTGCATAGTTGTGACCCCGGAGATCTGGATCGGGAGCTGTGTCGAGCATGACGCGAAGCGTGACATCCTTGTCGAGCTCCTTTATTTTGTCAAGATATGCTGCATAATCATCTAAGATTGCTTGAATGAAGAAATTTGTCCCCCATAACTTGTCGTCACCCGCAGGTAATTGTCCAAGCGCAGTTCGGTAATAATCGCGCCAAGAGTCGAAGAGTTGTCGTGGTACAACCGCATTCAACGACGGTAATTCCTTCGAACGAAAATCAAACACGCGTGCCCGATAGGGAAGAACTTTTGTTACGTGTAGTTCTTGCGGAGCGTTCTGCCGCTCCCGGGAGTAGTTGGAGGCGGCCGAGAACGAATCGGTTGCATAAAAACCTACTCCGAGCGTTTGACCTCCTTCTCCAACCTCACGGTAGGCCTCGGTATCATAGCTGTATGCTGGGGAAAAATCGATCGGTGATGAGGAACCGTGATAGAGTAAATCAGCAGAGCTCTCAAACTGATCGCGTGTGAGTTTTCTGGGATCGTGCGCTCCTAAGATGCGCTCTCCGATCGGGTGATATAACGGACCGAGTTCAGTACGTACTGGTGCGTCCTTTCCAACCTCGCTCATCCCAGATAACTATACCAGCTCAACCGAACATTGTCGTGGTATACTCGACTACGATATGAATACAAAGAAGCGACCAAACTGGAATACCTATTTTATGACGCTCGCAGATGTAGTTGCGACGCGATCCAACTGTATCCGGAGAAACGTTGGTTCGGTTCTTGTGCAGGACCGGCGTATCATTGCGACTGGTTATAATGGAACACCGCACGGCATTACTAACTGCAATGATGGCGGGTGCGTGCGCTGTAACGATCGACACAACGGCCGACTCAAAAAGGGTGAGCGAGAGGAGGAGTGTATCTGCATTCATGCCGAACAGAACGCCGTCATTCAGGCAGCGCTCCACGGACTCTCGACCCGGAACGCAGTGCTCTATACCACCGCATCCCCATGCCCACAGTGTGCGAAGATTCTGATCAATGCTGGCATCGCCCAGGTCTACTACCGGTATGACCCACATTTTGTAGGTGGACTCGAGCTTTTTAAAAAGGCTGGAATCACCACAAAAAAGATCTAGGGCTAATCATTGTTTGGAGCCATCCATAGCCATACTCTCCCGATTTAAAAAACCTCGATTGAATGCAGTTTTGAATTAGAGTAACATCAAATTAGGCTGTTTTTTCAGCTGTTTGTGTACACAGTATGATACTTTCAAACGATCAACTTTCACAGCTCGTTCTTCACAACGGACTGGTGGATAAACCAGGACTCGAGGAGCTTACGCAGTTTGCAAAGAATGCAAATATCAATCTTGATGAGGCGATGCTTGAGAAGAATGTGATTCCTGATGAGACGCTCGGCCTTATGATCGCAAACTACCTGAAGATTCCGTTTGTCAATCTCAGCAAGCTCTCAATACCCGAGGATGTGTTTCACATCATTCCTGAAAAGGTCGCGAGAAAGCAAAAAGCGATCGCCTTCGAGAGGTCGCAGGCAGGAATAAAGCTCGCGATGGCAAACCCTTACAACCAGGAACTCATGAAGCTCGTTGCCCAGAAGACAGGGCAGCAGGTAATTCCGTACCTCGCAACCGAGAAGGATATCTACAACACCTTCCATATCTACCGAAAAGAGCTTCAGAAAAACTTCGACGAGCTGATCCGACAGGAAGCAGAAAAGGCAGGGTCGGTTGCTGCGGCCGAGAACGAAGCCCCAATCTCCCAGATTGTTGACCTCCTCATCAACTATGCATTTCAGGACAAGGTTTCGGACATACATATCGAACCTGAGGAGAAAAACTCTCTTGTTCGTTTTCGTATCGACGGTATTTTGCATGATGTCCTCTTCCTTTCGAAACTTCTTCACGACCGAATCGTCACTCGTATTAAGGTTATGTCAAAGTTGCGTACCGACGAACACCTTGCTCCTCAGGACGGTAAGATTCGGGTAAAGGTGGAAGAAGAGGATCTGGATATCCGCGTATCGATTCTGCCGGTCGCAGAAGGAGAAAAGGTTGTTATGCGTCTTCTTTCTTCTCGTCTCGGACGACTGTCACTTCTGGATCTTGGTATGAGCGAGATCGATCTGAAAAAGGTGAGTAATGCCTACAGTAAATCATATGGAATGATTCTCTCGACCGGGCCAACAGGATCGGGTAAAACCAGCTCGATTTACTCCATCCTGAAGATTCTCAACACGAGAGAAAAGAACATTACGACGATCGAGGATCCGGTCGAGTACCGCATCCGTGGAGTAAACCAAATTCATGTGAATACCAAGACAAACCTTACCTTCGCGAGCGGGCTTCGCTCCATTCTTCGCCAAGATCCGAACATCGTATTTGTGGGAGAAATCCGCGACAGTGAAACGGCTGGAATCGCGGTGAACGCAGCGCTCACCGGCCATCTCGTGCTTTCGACCCTACACACCAACGACGCCGCAACGACGATGCCGCGCTTGATCGACATGAAGGTTGAGCCGTTTCTCGTAGCGTCTACCGTGAACATCGTTATTGCACAGCGACTGATCAGAAAAATCTGTGAGAACTGCAGGATCTCCTATGTAGTAACCGAGGAAGAACTTCGTAAAAATCTCCCGGAGGAACAGATAAAAAAACACTATCTGACCACCGGAGAGAAGAAAGAAATACGACTCTATAAAGGACAGGGCTGCAAGGTCTGCCACTTCACCGGCTACTCTGGGCGAGTTGGTATTTTTGAGGTTATGGAGATTACCGAAAAACTGCGGGTGCTGATTACCCAGAAGTCGAGCGCGGACGAGATTCAGAAGCAGGCACTTACCGAGGGCATGACGACGATGCTCGATGACGGGCTTCAGAAGGT
The DNA here is from genome assembly GCA_964404095.1 of uncultured Gammaproteobacteria bacterium. Taxonomy (GTDB): domain Bacteria; phylum Patescibacteriota; class Microgenomatia; order UBA1406; family GWC2-37-13; genus CAZLQR01. The sequence goes on from CAYOIN010000012.1 coordinate 11,700, forward strand.
TGCGAAAGGGATTACGACAATCGAGGAAGTGCTCAGAATTACCAAGGTAGACGCATAATGAAAAACCCAAAGCACATCACACTCTCAACCAGCGAGAAGATAAGTTTCATTAGCAATCTTTCCACAATGTTAGGTGCCGGCATCTCAATTATTGAGATTATCGACTCCCTCATGGAGGATGCCAAGGGAAATACGCGCATTGTTTTGCAGGCGATCAAGGACGATGTCAATCAAGGAAAGCGGCTGTACGCAGCCTTTGAGCGCTTCCCGCAGGTCTTCGATCGCGTTACGATCAATATTATTCGCGCCTCTGAGGAAGCGGGCACGCTCGATGCCACCCTCGTTGATCTCAAGGATACGATTAAGAAGGAGCAGGAGTTTATCGATAAGGTACGTTCGGCATTCATCTACCCAACGCTTATTATGGTTATGTTTTTGGGGGTGTTGCTCCTCATTTTGACCTTTGTGGTGCCACGTATTGCGGTTGTGTTCTCACGCCTCAAGACCGAGCTCCCGCTTCCAACCAAGATCCTCATCTTCCTTTCAGATCTCATTCTGAAACAAACGGTGCCGCTTGTTCTTGGTCTCGCTGTCATCATTGTAGGATTCATATTCCTTATTAAGATCAATAGAAAAGGTGTCCTCAATATCCTTTTTTCGCTCCCTCTTGTCACCAATCTCATTCGATACATCGACCTCACCCGATTCACCCGCAGTCTCCATCTTTTGTTAAGTGCTGGAATACCGATCGTTACCGCGCTTGATCTCACCAAGGACGTTGTGATGAAAAAAAATGTGCATGAAATGATTCAGGGATGTGAGGAGATGGTGTTGTCGGGTAAGCCCTTTTCAGATGGTCTGAAGAGCAGGCGAAATGTCGCACCTCGCATCATGATCAAGATTGTGGAGGCGGGTGAGAAGAGCGGAGGGCTAGATAAGGCACTGAAGGATATTTCAATCCACCTCGACTATCAGGTCACCTCAACGCTCAGCACAATCACAACCTTACTTGAGCCGCTTCTTCTGATGGTTGTCGGTATTATGGTAGGGAGCATGATGCTTTCTATTATTGCGCCGATCTACGGGCTTATCGGGTCGGTTGGCGGTGCGAGATGATTGGTTGGAGCGACGAGAAGCCAGACGTTATGGCATAGAAGGTTATTTCTTCGGAGGGACCGCGGGCTGTGCTACTGCCGCCGGCGGTTGGGTGGCAGCTGGAACGGGTTGTTGTGGAAGGTATTTCTGCACCATCTCAACGACCTGGTTTGGAGCGAGATCTGCCTTTACGAGAACGTTCGTTGCTCCCTTCTGCATCGCCTCTTTGATTGCGGGATCATGAGAAAGGTTGGTCCAGACCACAATCTTCGGCATCTTTGCAGGTTTCGGTTCTTCGGTCTGGAGCTTTGTAAGAACACCAAGTCCATCGAGTCGAGGCATCATGACATCAAGAAGAACGAGATCGTACGAGCCCGCCCTAATTTTTTGGAGTCCTTCTTCACCGTCGACCGCAAAGTCGATCTGGTACCCCGCAGAGGTGAGCACTTCATTGTAGAGTTCGCGAAGCGTTGGGTCATCGTCGACCACGAGTATGCGTGACATAGGAACAACTATAGAGAATTGATATTCGGTTGTCAAACATGAGATCTAAAGTTGCTATAATCATTGGATGCAAATTCAGATTGTTACCTCAACCGGTGAAGGAAAAACATTGTTGTCTGCCTTTGATAATGCGCTGCAGAATGCAGGTGTTTCGAACTACAACCTCATTATTCTCTCCTCAATTATTCCTCCAAACTCAACGATCACGAGGAAGAAAGCATACACAACGCCTCCCGAGGAGTTTGGCCACCGTCTGTATGTGGTGCGTGCTGAGATGCGCTCAAACGAAGTTGGGAAGTTTATCGCTGCCGGTGTCGGGTGGTACCAGCTTGAGGATGGGAGAGGCTTCTTTGTCGAGCACGAACTTGTAGGTGACACGAAGGTTGCGGTGGAGTTTGATATCGAGAGCCGCATCCGCAACTCACTGTCAGATATGTGCGCCTTTCGTCATGTGCGTTTTGTGAAAGAGAAGGTTCAGACTGCGGTGGCGATCAAACAGGTCATGGACCATCCCGCATGCGCACTCGCCATTGCGGTTTATCGATCCGAACCGTGGTGATGCAGTCGGTACTTCTTTAAGAACCGAGCCGGTCTCCAAAGCGTCTTGTTGGTTCTGAGGTTTTGAACACCCAGATCCTGTTCAAAGTTGAGATGGATTATCCCTTTGCTACGCAGATGACGGGCAGTCTCAACCATGAGATGCTCGGTCACACCTGAGTATGTGTGATCGGTTTTTTCGTAGTGGATCATTGCAAAGTTATTGTGGAGGTGTTCAACAACCGAAAATCCAATTAACGTTCCGTTGTGGAGCAGTCCGGTTCCGTAGACATGAGGGTGTAGCGTAAAAACATTTTTCAATCCAATGATCTCATCTTCATTGAGGCCTTCTTTTTTTGAGGCAACCCAGTTTTTTACCAGGGTCATTATCTGAGTTCGATGGCGAGCCGTGCTAAGGTCCAGCTGAGTAAATACAACATCGGGATATCTTGAACGGAAGGTCTTGATCATATTTCTCTTCTTCTTAAATCCAGCTCCCGATAGATGTACAATCGCATCCAGCTCGTAGACATAGTCGTGATTGTCGCGATCTTCGGTAATACTGAGCTCGGTGCGGACATCATCACCAAGCTGCGCAATGGTAGTGTGCGGGATGAGCTTGAGTGCTCCATTCTCCGGCAGCGATGTTATCAGCGATCGGAGGCTTTCTTGTATACGATGGTCTCCAAGCATCGAGTAGGTAACCCCAGTTCCGGTGTAGTCCTTGAGGCGAATCACAAGATTTCCATTGAGGAATGAGAGGGCTGTGTTTCGATCGGTATTCCAGCTATAGAGACTGACGAAGTTGAAGTCGGAGTAGGGGTCGAACCGTGAAACGAACCGATCAACGATCTGTTTGTCTGCGCGAGTTATTTTTTTGAATTTTGGAAATGCCGGAATCATGATAGGAAGATGATGGAAAGGCCTACAAACGCCAGTACCGCGAGCACCCCTTTATAGACAAGTGTACTCTGCGAGATGTCCTCTCGAAACTGTTTCGGAAATACTGTTGTGAGCGCCCATCCATATCCCAGACCTATAAACGGTTGAATTCCGTTTACGACGCTCACCAGTGAAATAGGTCCGATCGAGTACGCATAGTAGGTGATAGACTTTGCAGCAACAAAGATCAGTTCGTTGAGGAAGAATATTGCGAGAGTCATCCGAGATGCGGACGTAGCGCTCTGAAAAAATGCTCGCCGGGTGTTGCGAAATATCGCAAGGAGTACGACTCCGCCAATTCCGATTCCCCAACTTTCATAGCTCAGTATCTGGGAGAAAGAAAGACTCGAAATAGAAAACTTTACCAGCACCGCAGCAGCAGCCCAAAAAATATTCGTTGCAACGATAAGCCAGAAGGCGGTGTCTAGCCGCCCTCTGCGTTTATTCCTCTGTGACGACGCAAGAAGCGAGGAGATAAGTATGATCACGAACCCTACGGTCTGTGGAAGGGTAAGACGCTCGCCAAGGAGAATGAAGGAAAGAACAAAGGTAAATATCGGAAGCGACTGTAGGAGAAGAATGACAATGCTGGTTTCTGATCGTGAAATAGCATTGAAATAGATCGCTGCCCCCCAGATGGTAAGCGCACCACTCAGAAACAGAATGAGTGCGTCGCGAACAGGGAGTGTCGGGAAGCCGGTGATGACCCAAAATATCGTACCAACAACGAGTCCGGTAATGGAGCCATAGATCGGCATTGCTCGATAGTCCTTCACGCGGTGCTCAACGACGTACTTATCGATAAAGTTAACAACAGTGTAGATAATTGGACTCAAAACTGCATAAAATAGCCAGGTCATTCTGCAAGTATAGTGAGGGCGTCCTTGACACGCAAGAGAGATCTGACTATGCTGATCGTATGCATCTCATATTCAAAAATAAACAAGCACAGTTCGCGCTTATCTTCTTCTGTGGATTTCTAATCTGGTGGGGTCTGATACAGTTCGGAGAGGAGCAGACGAGCCCGATGCGACAACTCTTTGCAGCACTCTACGGCCTTATTGCGCTCTGGGGTGGAGTTTGGGGATTGATCGGTGCAAAAAAATGGGGAGGCCTGAAAAGCGTCATGGGAAGATCCCTGATCGCATTTTCCCTTGGACTGTTTGCTCAAGAGTTTGGACAGCTTTCCTATTCATACTACATCTACTACCTTCACCAAGAGGTGCCGTACCCCTCGATCGGCGATATCGGGTACTTCCTCAGCATCCCGCTCTATCTGTATGGTGCATGGTCGTTGGGGCATGTAGCTGGCGTAAAGCTTTCATTGAAGTCAGTTGCAGCAAAGCTCCAGGTAGTGGTAATTCCGGTAGCGATGGTTATCGCGAGCTACTTCATCTTCCTGCAGGGATATGAGTATGACGCCAGCGATCCCATGAAGGTATTTTTGGACTTTGGGTATCCGTTCGGTGAGGCGGTATATATATCATTCGCCGTTCTCGCGCTCCTGCTCTCGCGAAAGTTCCTCGGTGGTATTTTACGACCGAGGATTATTTTTATCATCACCGCGCTTTTTGTCCAGTATGTTGCGGACTTCACCTTCCTCTATCAAGCTCAACGTGGTTGGTGGTATGCCGGTGGCGTAAACGATCTCATCTATCTGATTGCCTATGTATGTATGACGCTTGCTCTCATGGAGTTTGATGGATTAGTAAAACGACTGAGGGCCTCATAACAACCTATGGACGTATACGCAAAAATAGCGGTAAAGATAATCCAACATCAGGAGGACATCATCGGTCCTATCGCGCTTGAGCAGGCAAAAAAAGTAACCGGACTATCGGTGGACTGGTCAAAGCGAGAGGTATCGCTTACGGGTGATGAAGGTAAGGTGCTCGATGCTCTCGTAAATCAGTACAAGGTACTGTTTGGACAGATGGCAGTGCATGCATGCCGTGAAACTGCGATGGAGTATGTAGCAGAACTCCCCAAAGGAAAACTACCGCAATTTCTTTCATAATCTTGAACTCCTCGAGCGATCTGAGATTCGGATCACACGACCGGCACGACACGGTATACTGATTTTATGTCAACCGTTGCGGGTTCGGTTCGTGATGCTACTGCTGCAAGCGATCTGAGCCATATTAATGAGGAGATCTACAAGAAAAATAGTGAGTTGGCCGAAAAGAACAAGGTTCTTTCGCTTCTCAGAAAGATCGATGAGATTACGCTGAGTACGATCACCGATCCGCAGCATATTTCTGATCAAGTAGCGAAGCTCGTTCTGCAAGAGATCGGATTTCGGGGTGTGGGTATCTTTCTCCTTCATAAAACAGAGCTGAAAAATATTGCTATGGAGCTATCCGGAACGGTACTTGAGTATGAGCGCCTCCTCCTCAAGATCTTTCAGGAACAGTCCGTCTCGCTCATTGATCATAAAGACAATCTCTTGGTGCGGGTTGTAAATGAGCGTAAGAAGAAGGTTACGAAGTACCTCTTTGATGTGTTCCATCCGATGACCGATCTCAACACAGCCTCGGCAATACAGGGGAATATCCATGTCCGAACGTCGGTAGTTCTCCCACTGCTGGTCCGCGAGCAAACGCTCGGTGCCATTATTTTCTTTCTCAGTGAAGACGAGGAGTTGATTTCTGGACTGAAAGCTGATGTTATGGACCGACTTTCGGAGGTGATCGGCATCTCGCTCGACAATGCCATGCTGTACCGAGAGATTCAGGAGGCAAATGTGAAGCTTCAACAACTGGATAAGTTAAAGGATGAGTTTGTCTCAATTGCGTCACATGAGCTTCGAACGCCGATGACCATCATCCGGTCATATCTCTGGATGTTGATGCAGGCACAGAACGGACTGCTCAACCAGAAGCAAAAGCTCTACCTCGATAGGGCGTACGGCTCTACGGTTCGTCTCATTCACCTCATCAATGACATGCTCGACACATCACGCATCGAGTCCGGGCGAATGTCGATGAATCTTGAGTCGGTCGATCTCCACTCGCTCGCCGCAGATATCGTGAATGAGATAGTGACACGTGCAACACAGCTCGGAATAGCGATCAGTGTTGAAAATCGGGCTACTCCACCGGTTCGAGCAGATAAAGAAAAGATTCGGGAGGTGCTCATTAATCTCATCGGGAACTCTCTCAAGTTCACACCACATGGTGGCTATATCAACATAGCCTTTGAGGTGGGCGAGGACACGGTACTCACCAAGGTGGTCGATTCTGGAGCGGGATTCACACCTCAAGTACAGGCGGGACTGTTCCAAAAGTTTGGTTTTATCAAGACCGCCTACCAGACCAATAAAAGCGAGTCAGAGGGCACGGGATTAGGGCTCTATATCAGCAAATCGATCATCGATATGCATCAGGGAAGTATCCAGGCATCATCGCCTGGACCGGGAAAAGGATCTACCTTTAGTTTTATGTTGCGAAGAATCCATGAGCAGTAGTCGGCGCCGGCAGGGTTTTTCACTGCTGGAGATCATTGTGGCGATGGCGATCGTCGGAGGGTTATTTGTTCTTGGAGCAAATACATTATTTGCTCCTCAGCGCACCAATACTCTCGAGGTTACGATCGATACACTGCTTGCAGAGCTCAGTAACCAGCAGAATAAAAGCATGAATAGTGATACCGGCGTAGGGACAGCAAAAAGCAGTTATGGAGTCTACTTTACCGCCACCGGTTACACTACCTTCCAGGGATCAAGTTATAGTGCGGGAAACAGTACTAACTTTACAACCACAATCAACGAAAATTTACGCTTTAGTTCGATCGATCTGCCGGGTTCTCAGCTTATCTTTGCGACCGGGAGCGGCGCACTTGCAAACTACTCAGCCAGTCAGACAACGGTTGTAATTCAGGATGCGGTGGGAGGTCTTACAAAGACCCTTACCGTTAATCAACACGGCGTGGTAGAGTCGGTCCAGTAATACACCATATACCTATGAGCTATACAAACAATCCACTTCCGATCCGGTCACCGGCGTTGGCGCAGATTGGGAGGTCGGTGCGTGAAATGGGGCAGATGTTAGTTGAGCTCGTGCTCGCCATGGGGTTGTTTGCTGTCCTTATCCCGTTTCTCACACAGGGTTTTCTTTCGACCCGTGAGGGGCAGCCACAGCAGGAAAAACGAATGATGGCAGTTGCCTATATGCAGGAAGCAAAAGAGGCGCTCCGCGTCATTCGTGAGGCAGGATGGGCAAATGTTCAGACCGACGGAACCTACCATCCTGTAGTCTCCGGTACTTCCTGGATTCTCACCTCAGGAACAGAGACCTCCGCAGATCTTACTCGAAGCATCGTGATTAGTAGCGTGCAGCGAAATTCGAGTGGAACGATTGTTTCGAGCGGTGGAAGTAATGATCCCTCAACGAAGCTGGTTACGTTTTCGGTAAGTTGGACACAGCCCAAGGCTACCTCAATTTCATCGTCTTTTTACATGACACGCTATCTTGATAACGGCGCCTTCATCGACACGACCCAAGCGCAGTTTGATCAAGGAACCAAGACCAATACCACAACTACCAATGTATCGGGCGGCGAGGTGCAGATGGCAAATAACACGAAAGCCAAGTGGTGCTCTCCAGAGTTCTCATCTTCAACGATCGATCTACCCGATGGGCCACCGATCGCGGTGGCAGCTACAGCGAGTGCATCAATCGTCAATCCTAACGATGCGGTTGTCGCGGTTGCACCGTACGCAACCACATCTGCGAAGATGGCGCACATTCGCATCACCGCAAACACCGATCCGCCAACCTCATCACAACGAGGAACATTCACGCTCGATGCTTCAAAGTACAGTGATTCGGGCTATGTTCCGACCGGAATTAATCTGACAAATAGCTTTAAAACAAACGATATTGCGACCTATACCTCACCGTCAGGGAAGAAATACGCACTTCTGGCAACAGACCTCGCAGATCATGAGGTTGTAGCGGTACTGTATGACGATGGAAATGCCTCCAACGATGCCGATACTTCAGGAGAGTTTGCAGATCCGGTGAATAAGATATATAAGTACTGGACCTACTTTAACTCGACCATCTACAACGCCTCGGATACCGGCATGCAGAACCCAACAGCACAAGCAGCAGACTCAGGTGGTGATGGAAATGGATTTGAGTCAAATCCTACGCGCGCATACTCCGCTAATAACTCGGTTGCGCAGGACGTAAACAGCGGAAGTGGCACCGGCACCAGCTGTACCGGATCTGACAAAGACAAGCATCGATACTACAACTACAATCTGTCGGTTAATACAGGCTCGACCATTCAGGGCGTCGAAATTCGACTCGACGCGCGGGTCGACAGCAGCACCGGAAGTCCGCAGCAGTGCGTGCAGCTTTCGTGGGATGGCGGAACAAGCTGGACGACAGCAAAAACAACCACCACTCTCACAACCGGTACCACGACCTATACCCTCGGTGGGGCCACCGATACCTGGGGGAGATCGTGGAGTGACACCGATTTTTCGAATGCGAACTTTCGCGTGCGGGTCATCAATGTCGCAAGTAACACCTCAAGAGACTTCTCGCTTGATTACGTCGGTGCACGAGTACACTACAGTGGAGGCTCGTCTCCGACGAATGACCAGTCTCCTTTTGGATACGGGGCAACCTCGATCACAACCTTCGAGAACCGAGGGTACATGGTCTCCGGGGGGTACCTATATGTGTTCGATCTCAGCAACATCGATACCAAGACGCCATCGAGTAGTCTCGACATGATCGGTTGCCGAATCGAGTTCGACGGGTTTGAGTGCCAGCCAGGCAACGGTACGAACAGGAAATACTCCGCAGGTGAGACAGGGACCTCATGGAGCACTACCGGTTCCCCTGCACATCCCGATACCTGCGCAGACGGAGGCAATATTGAGCTCTATGCAACAAACGATATCTACCCGGTCTCAGCAGGCGGGAGTACGTACATCTATGCCGCGGTTGGAGCGGGTACGAATCCAGAGTTTAACATCGCAAATGTAACCACACCGCCAAACTCATCCAGTAGTCCCGCGATTACCAGTAGCTCCTGCGGGCGGATATCGGGGGGGAATAGCGCATGGAAGTTGGCAGGTTCGTACGACTTCAACACAGCATCTGGGACCGAAGAAGCTGCAAACTCGGTGTTTGCAAAGTCAGACGGGACACGAGCATATATATCGTCGAACGGCGGTTCAGACAGCAAGCAGTTTTACATCCTCAATACAACGACAAAGACCTCGCCGACCTTTCTTTCAGGTTCCAACAACGGAACCGGCCCGAGCACCGGTTACTACACCGGTACCGGCGCAAACGCAGAGCTGTTTCCACGTCGATCGATGACGGTGCTTAACGGGCAACGGATTGTGTTGGTTGGAAAAGATGGTGTCACGAATGCGAGCGATGCGGAAGAATACCAGGTGCTAAACAGTGAGACCGAGGCAACGCCAACATACTGTGGTGGGATAAACTTTGATCAAGGATTCAACGACCTCACCTCGGTTTCCGAGGCGGACTACGACAACTTTGTGTACATGGTAGCGAATACGAACCTCAATGAGCTGAAGATTATTCAAGGCGGTCCGGACGGCACCTACAACGCAACCGGCACCTATGAGTCGCGCATCTTTGACTCAGGGTTCAATACAACCTTCAATCGGTTCTTTACAACAACCTCAATACCGGCAAACACCGCTCTCAAGTTTCAACTTGCGGTTGCCGACGCGGTATCGGGAAGTTGTACGGGCGCTTCCTATGACTTTGTCGGCCCGGATGGCACAGCAAGCACCTACTATCAGGCAACCGGGAGTGCGGTTCTGGTAGGTGATTTCGGTAATTTTTATCACAATCCCGGGAGGTGTATGAAGTACCGAGCATTCTTCGATTCATACGATCAAAATCAAACTGCTGTACTCAACGACCTAACAACAAATTATTCACCATAATCGTATGCAAAAACCAATCCGACATCTGCTTGGCACGACGATCATCGAACTCATTATCTATATGGGTATTTTTGGAACCCTGCTCATTGTCTTTACTCATTTTTTTCTAACGGTACTCGATATTAAGCGGGAGTCCGAAGCTATTTCATATACCGCTCAGGATGCCCGTTTCGTTCTTCAGCGCCTAACCTTCGATATTAAAAACGCCACCTCGATCACCACGCCAGCCTCGCTCGGTTCGCAGGGGAGCACGCTCGTTCTGGTGGTAAACGGCGTGACAAACACCTACGCACTCACCGGTACAACCCTGACCCTGAACGGTGTGCGACTGCACAGCTTCAATACCGATGTGAGCAATCTCTCGTTTCACCGACTCGGGAACACAAATGGAAAGAACGCAGTTCAGATAGCATTTACCGTAACGGGGAAGGTGAGAAAAACAAGCGGGTTTCAGTCGACCATCATTCAGACTGCGGTTGCGATACGATAAAGAGTATGAAGAGAACAATACACCGACTCAATCATGGACAGGCACTTCTCATGCTCGTCTCCTTTGTGGCGGTTGCGCTTACAGTGCTTACCGCAGCGGTGATTAATGCATTTATCAATATTAAGGCAGCCACAAGTACTCAACTGAGCGACATTGCGTACTCGGTTACCGAGAGCGGAGTTGAAAATGCGCTCATCCGGGTTCTGAGAGATAGCACCTACACCGGCGAGACGCTGACCGTCGGGTCCGGAACGGTGCAGACCACCATTACCGGGACCAATCCGAAGGTGATTACTGCGGTTGGGACCGCAGGGCAGTTCAAGCGCACAATACAAGTGATTGCGAGCGATAGCGCGGGTATACTTACAGTTACGTCATGGAAGGAGCAGTAGTATGGTAGATAAACAAACAATTCTCGTCCATCTCGATCGCAATCGAGTATGGCTGTTCAAGCCATCGGGCGAACTCCTTTTTCTCGATCTTCCCACAACGGTCATGAAGGACATGGAGATTCTGAATCACGAGCTTTTTCTGAAGCAGTTCGAGTCGTTTCTCAGCGTTCATGCTGTGCAGTCGAACCACGCCTACATTACCGTTTCTGAGTCACTACTCTTTGTAAAGGACTTTTCAGGAATGGAGCCTGGAAAGCAGGTTGAGGCTATCAAGCTGTTCGTCGACAACGTTCCATTCGATAGCGTTGCAAAAACAGAGATGCACCTCGATAAGGTCACCAGAGTTATCACCGCGAATAAAGATGGAATTCTGCTCGCGAAAAGTGCGCTTGTGAAGCAGAAATGTGAGGTACTTCTTGCGCTCCCTATCCCGGCATTCGGATCGCTGAGCACACAGGGAGGTGTTACTCCGCAACTCTGTTCGCAGATATTGAGTGCGGCAGACGGGCTTAAGGAGTACAATCTTTTCGATCCATCTCCGATACTCAGCCCGCTCCAGTCAATCACCGAGAACGCTGCTGATAAAAAACATCCGAAGCGACTTCCCATCCTACTCGGCGCCTTCGGTGGCTTGATCGCCATCTTGGTTGGAGTCGTTGTGGTAACAAACACTCAGCCAACAATCCCACCTTCCCAGGCTGAAACACTTGCCCCACTGCCAACCAGGGCCGTGCAACAAACGCCAACAGCTTCTCCGGGCGCTTTGATCAAAACACTCAGAGTAGATGTAATCCAGGGTGCTGCGGTTGCGTCCTCGTCCGGAAGAATTCTTACCGCGCTTCGATCGGCGGGCATTACCGATCTTCGCGAGCTGCAGGGCCAGATACCCGAAAACCAGACCGAAGCGGTTCAGATAACCTTTTCACAGACGCTTCCGGCTACCGTTCAGGATCAGGTGGTGGCGATTATTCGAGCGGTTGATAGCACCGTAACAACACGAATTGTCTCCGGACTGCAGAGAGATATTGAGCTCCGACTGCGCTAATTGTTTTTCCTCTTGACAAAGTTCTTTAATTTCTTTTAAATGGATGTATATGATAAAAAATGCATCAAACGCAAACAAAAAGGGTTTTACCCTTATCGAGCTCCTTGTTGTCATCGGCATTCTTGCCGTCCTGTTAGCAATCACGATTATCGCAATCAATCCTGCGAGACAGTTCGCAAATGCGAATAACACCGCACGAAGAAGTGCAGCGACTCAAATTTTGAATGCGGTTGGTCAGTACATCGCAGAGAACTCAGGTCAGTTGCCAGCGGAGGTTTCTGCACTCACCGCAGGAGTTGCAACAACCTTCAATTCAACGAACTTCCCGAATCTGTGCGGACAGTTAGTCCCAACCTACATCCCAGCACTCCCAGCGGATCCTTCGCTGAACGATGCAAACGGTGTAGAAACAGCTGATTGTACAGCGGGTACACCAAACTGGAACACCGGTTATACCATCTCACGAGATGCAAACAACAGAATCACTGTTGCTGCGCCTTCAGCAGAGAACGGTGTGACGATTTCAGTCACCAGATAAGTCTAACCAACATTATAAAAAAGGTCGCCGAGAGGCGGCCTTTTTTTATATAATGAAGCCACTACGTTCATCGTCATTGCTATGAAGAGATCATTCGCCACGGTGCTTATTACGGTCATACTAACGCTCTTTCTGCCGCTCCAGGCCTACGCGCTCAACTCCCGTGTTCCGAACAATATTTACGGGATCCACCTCGCAACGCCAAGCAAGGAAGAGCTTGAGGATGCCGCAAAGCTCGTGAACTCAAACGGTGGAAGCTGGGGGTATGTAACGGTGGTCATACAGGAGAATGATCGTGACCAAAAAAAATGGCAAGAAGCATTCGATCGTATGCGCAGACTGAGGTTGATCCCGATCGTTCGACTCGCGACACGGCCGGAAGGCGCCACATGGAAAAAAGGCTCGAAGAACGAGGTTGGTGCATGGATTGCTTTTCTCCAGTCGCTTCGATGGGTGGCGAAGGAGCGTTATGTTGTACTGTTTAATGAACCAAATCACTCAAGAGAGTGGGGTGGTGAACTGGATCCTGAAGGGTACGGCGATGTCGCATCGGCATACGCTCGAGCACTCCACGATGCATCGAGCGACTATGTTGTGATGCTTGCTGGTATCGATATTGCCGCAGCATCAAACGGTGAAGACATGGATGCCTTTGAGTATTACCAACGAATGTTTCGGGCTCATCCTACTCTTTCCGAACAGATTGATGCTCTAAGCTCTCACTCATACCCAAACCCCGGCTTCAAGGGGAGCCCATATGCCACCGGGAGGCTATCGATTCTGGGATATGTATGGGAGCTCGAGCTATTGAGGTCACTTGGCGTCACCAAAGAGCTTCCTGTCTTTATTACCGAGACCGGATGGACGCATAACGGAACGGACACCAACGATCTTACAGAGAAGTTTTTCACTGCATTTAGCCTCTGGAAGAACGATCCTCGAGTCAGAGCCGTTACTCCATTCATCCTTTCCTATCAAGGAGATCCATTCCTCCATTTCTCCTGGCAAAAACTACAGGCACGGGAGTTTTACCCCCACTATTATGCGGTTCAGCGTATGGCGAAAGAACCGGGCGCTCCCGAACAGTACCAAAAAGGAAATATTCGTTTATCGCTCCCAAACAATCTACTCGAACAGTCGTCATATCATCTTCGCGTGATACTTGAGAACAACGGCCAAGCTTACTGGACCAGAGATGACGGATATGCACTTCGGTTTGCTGCCAATTCAGGAGTAGAGTATTTCATCGACGATCTGTCCGGAGTCGAACCTGGAAAAAAACAGGAGGTAGCCTTCTATCTGAAGACGACGCGGCCAGGAACGCAGCGGATCACGGTAGAGCTTGTGAAGAACGATGCAGTGCTTCTGAGCAGTAAACCATGGAAGTTCACCGTTGTTCCTCTACCCGATATGACAGTCCAAACATCACTTCTCCCTCGGCTCAGAACAGCAGCCGATCGAAGTTTTGAGGTGCAACTTTTCAACGATCAAGAGGAGCTTGTATACAAAGAGACCGGTCTTCGGATGCAGAATGGGCGTATCAGGCTGGAAAAGATCCGGAATGTGTATCTGGGAGGCCGATTCCGGGTCGTGGTCCTTACCAAGTACTTTTTACCTCGCCAAACATATGTGGTAATCGAGCAACATGGAACAACCGCTACGCTAAAGCCACTTCTACCGCTGGACTTCGACGCTGATGGTGGGCTTTCCTGGGGTGATGTCGGAGCGCTGATAACCAATCCGCGACTCCTTCGATTACTGCTTCCCTGACATCAGTCTGAGTGCGAGATCCTGAACCCGCTTCTCGACGTCGTCTGCATGAGAGAAGTAACTCCCTGGGCAGACGAAGTCTGGTTGTTTTGAATGGGACTGCACGAGCGAGAGCGTGTCGAGATTAATGCTTCCATCGAGAATAATCGAGTTCTTATAGTCTACATCTCTCAGCTGATCAATTTTATTAAGCACTTCTGGAATAAAATCACGTCCTTGCGCTCCAGCGACAACAGTCATAAGCTGTATATTCTTTATGTTAGGTAGATCGTATATATGTTTTATAGTTTCGATCTCATCCTGTGGATCAAGAACAAGTCCTACGTTATACGGACGTTCTGAGTCGATGAAGAGCTCAGGAGGCGGGCTCGAGCGGTGATGAATGAATACTGCGTTGAATTTAATACGATCGAGATACGTGTTAATTACGTCTAGGGCTTTCTCGTAATCCGATGTCATAAGATGAATGTCAAAGATGCACTGAGGATATGCCACTAATCGCTCAAAAAGATCCTCGAGGTGTGCGGTTACACCCGGTACAAAATGGCCATCTGCATAGTCGACCTGAAAACGTTTATAAAATGGCAGAAGTCGATTAAGCTCCTCGGTCAGGCGGTCAGGAAACTGTACGAGGATGGACGGAATGACATTCATACCTATATTGTACCGAAAAGAATAAAGATGTATACCTAAGGTATGAATAGAGTGAACCGGGGTGCTCTCTGTGCTTTGGGATTCTCACAGTTTCTAGGAATCGGGCCAATGAAGTACAAGGCACTCGTAGCAAGCCGAACGGTCGAGGAGGCCTATCTGCTTCCGGTAGATCAACTCAGTCTTCTTATCGGAGTAGGAACAGCAGAGAAGTTCTGTAGTTTCCGCGACAGCTTCAAGCCAGAGCTGAAGCTTGCGGAACTGGAGCGACAGCACATCTCGGTCGTTCCGGTTGGATCACCTGAGTACCCACCACAGCTATCTGAGATTGAGGATGCTCCGATCTGCCTTTATATCAAGGGCTCAGTCGAGACGCTGTCACGACCTTCGAGTCGGTATATCGGCATCGTAGGCACGAGAAAACCAACAACAGGTGGCTCTCGTGTCGCACAGCAGATTGCCAGCGATCTAATCGAGCGGGATAACAATACGGTGATCGTGTCCGGTCTCGCATACGGGATAGATACGGTGGCTCACCGAGTGGCACTTAGCTATGGAAAACCAACAATCGCATTCCTCGGATGCGGTGTTGATATTCCGTATCCGAGCGGAAACCGAGCGCTGTATGAAGAGATTGTGAAGAGTGGCGGAGCAGTCGTTTCGGAGTTTCCACCCGGTCAGATGGTTGCTCCGGGATTATTCGTGGCTCGGAACAGGCTAATATCTGGTCTATCGAGCTGTATTGTTGTCGTGGAGGGATCAAAGAAGTCTGGATCACTCATCACCGCCCGATATGCCGCCGAACAGGGAAGGGATGTCTTTGCGGTTCCGGGATCACCACTTTCAGAGCAGTCAGAGGCTCCAAACATTTTAATACGTGAAGGGGCAACCTGCGTTGTTCAAATTACCGATGTCGGCGATCAGCTTGGTCTTGGGGTTGTACGCGACCGCGTTCTCTCTCGGTCATACACAATGAATGAGCACGAGCTCAGGTTGTTTCGATATCTCGAGGTAACACCAAGACGGATTGACGAAATCGTTCAGGAGCTTCAAAGCACCGCCGTTCAGGTAATGCATCTTCTTTCTCGATTGGAGCTTGAAGGCTGCGTGGAACGCGGACTGGACGATCGGTACGGAACGAGTCTGTCGAAAAGGGTATAATATCCTTATGATTTTACAGATCTATACCGACGGAGGTTCGAAGGGAAATCCTGGTCCCGCAGCGATCGGAATTGCATATTTCGTCAACGGCACCAAGGTGGATACGCACCGCGAGGACATCGGCGTAGCTACAAATAACGAAGCAGAGTACACCGCCCTGATTCGTGCTCTCGAACTGGTGAACGGTCGTAGCATTCACAGCGCTCACGGAGTGACAAAGATCGCGGTATTCAGCGACTCACGACTAATGGTAAATCAGCTCAAAGGACTCTTTAAGGTGAAGGAGGCACGTATCCGAGAATATATTATGAAGATACGCATCCTCGAGTCAGAGATCGGTCTTCCGATCGAGTATATCAACATTCCCCGAGAGCAGAACACCGTTGCAGATGCATTGGTTAACAATAAAACGGAGTGATACATGAACGATTACTTTGCATTTGGTTCATATTCGTACGATCGAGAAAAGCAGCTTTGTAGCTTTTCATACCGCTCCGTAAAAAACGGGGTCGAGCACGATTTTACTGAGCAACTCACGCTCCCTAAACTATCAAACCGCGACGATGTGCCGGCGCAGCTACTTGATCAGGTGCTTTCCTATCTTCATCTCGCGATCGGTACAAGTTACTACAAAGTTTTTACGCAGCATGAGGTGCGACTTCCTGCCGAGCTTCATCCAAAGGAAGCTGAGTTTTTTAACGAGCTCTACACCAAGGGGTTGGGAGAGTTTTACTTCCGCAACAGTCTTGCAATTACTGCGTCATCCCGGTTTCCAGCTTCGCAATCGGTAGAGCGGAATTCACGCCGACTTGGGAGGAAGAATGACAAGGTCTTGGTCGGTGTTGGGGGTGGTAAGGACTCTATTGTTGCCATTGAGCTGCTGAAGGAGTCTGGATACCAGCCGTCGTTGTTTGTGGTAGAGACCGGTGAGAGGAGCCCTATCGTTACTGCTGTTACCGATACCGCACAGCTCCCGGTGCTCACCGTAACTCGATCAATTGATTCAAAACTTCTCTCCGGAATACCGGGAGCTCACAATGGTCACATTCCAGTTTCCTCGATCTATGCACTCATCGGCTATCTTCTTGCGGTGTTGTACGATTTTTCGTATGTCGTGGTGGGAAATGAGTTTAGTAGTAACTTTGGTAATACAGAGTATCAAGGGGTAGAGATCAATCATCAGTGGAGCAAATCACTCGAGTTTGAACAGCAGTTTCAGCAACTCATGCGTGAGATGGTAACGCCAGATATAACGTACTTTTCACTACTCCGACCCTTATACGAGATACGAATTGTTGAGTTATTCACGCAGTATAGCCAGTACTTTACTGTCTTTACGAGCTGTAATCGGGCATTCCGAATACAGCAAAAGAGCGCCGGACGGTGGTGTGGCACATGCCCAAAGTGTGTCTTTGCCTGGTTGCTTCTTTCGGCGTTTCTCTCACCAGAAGAGCTGGTGAGCATCATGGGGCAAAACCTGTATGAGAAAGAAGAATTAACTCCGCTCTTTCGCGATGTGCTCGGGTTGGGAAACATGAAGCCATTTGACTGCGTCGGAACCTTTGAAGAGGCGAGAGTCGCCTTTACAAAGGCAAAGAATGCATATGCAGATACCGCAGTTTACCGCAAACTCAGCACCGAGGTAACCGTAACCGAAGATGAAGTTCGAAGTGTTTTTTCGGTGAACAATGTGTCAACGGTACCACATCAGTTCAGGCTGTGTGGGATGAGAACTGCACTGATTGTTGGATACGGAGCCGAAGGTAAGGCAAATGAGAACTACCTTACAAGTCATGCTCCCAAACTCACCATCGGCATCGCAGATGAAAAAAGCCATCCAGCCGAGTTTGCGAACCAGGAGTCGTACGATCTTGCGCTTCGTAGCCCCGGTGTTCCAAAGGAAAAAGTCAAAAACTACTATACCACCGGCACAAATATCTTCTTCTCTCGATCGGGTAATACAGTTGTCGGAGTTACCGGGACGAAAGGGAAGAGCACGGTGGCAACACTGATCGGTCACATTCTGCAGACCGCCGATATTCCAGCACGCGTGCTCGGGAATATTGGAACGCCGCTCATACAGGAGCTTGATAGCATTACCGATACTGATAGCATCATTGTTGTGGAACTTTCCAGCTTCCAGCTCGACGACCTCGCCTATTCTCCCCAGATTGCGGTCGTCACATCTCTATATGCGGATCATCTTGACTACCACGGAACAAAGGAGCGTTATTTTGGAGCAAAGCACAACATCATTCGAAATCAGACCGGCAATGACCTCTTTATCTACAATGCACGGTTCGAGGAGTTGAGCGCATGGGCGAAGGATGCTCGCGGAAGAGCAAAGGAGTATGACACCGATCTCGCGATAGACAAGGGCTCGGTCATGCTTAAGGGGGATCATAATCGAGACAATATGAACGCAGCGATCACGGTATGTAGAGAGCTCGGAGTCTCGGACGAAGATATCCTAAGGGGGCTCCGGACATACAAGCCACTACCGCATCGTATGGAGAATGTCGGAACATTCAATGGGATTACCTTCTACGATGATGCGATCGGGGTGGTGCCCGAGGCTACAATAGCAGCGATAGAGTCACTCGATCAGATAGACACCTTACTCCTCGGCGGCACCGATCGAGGGTATGATTTTTCGGAGTTGGAAGCGCGTGTACTCGAGAAGGGGATACGGAATCTGGTTCTGTTCCCCGATACCGGAAAACGAATGTTTCTGAACGATCGATCGAGGTTTACGGTGCTCGAGACCGATCGAATGGAGGAGGCGGTCAGATTCTGCTACCAGCACACTAAACCAGGATCAATCGCACTCCTTTCGACCGCGTCACCAAGCTATCGGCTCTGGAAGAGTTATGAGGAAAAAGGAGCGGAGTTTCAGAGGTTCATCAAAGAACTTTCGAACACAATCTAGCTCACTCATCGAGCATCTGAGCTCGTTTTACATACTTCTCATCTTGTTTCGGTACGGTCTTCAGAAATACATCGACCAGCTCCTTGGCTTGGTCAAACGAAAGATAATCAGCCGCGAGACAGAGTATATTCATATGGTCATTCTCTCTCCCGTGTTTTACCTGGTCTATGGTGCTGCAGAGTCCTGCACGAGCACCTTTTACACGATTTGCAGCAACGCTCATCCCAATTCCCGCACCACAGACAGCGATGCCGAAGGACTCGTCAGGATGTTGTGAGACCGCCATGCCGACCTTCTTTCCGTAGATAGGGAAGTGATCGACCGGATCGTGGGTGTAGTTGC
>CAYOIN010000013.1:0-27911 GCA_964404095.1 uncultured Gammaproteobacteria bacterium
TGGAGAAATTGAAATTATCCTAATAAAAGACCCAAATTGATACTGTGCATTTTTTTCTTCGATCCTCCACTTCATTGTCGAAAAAAAATACTCTATACTTCATGCATGATCGTGTTTGCAGTTGACTCTGGACTCGAACGAACAGGATACTCTGTTTTTCGCAATGGATCGCAGCCAGAGTACCTTGACTCAGGATTAATTACGACGCCGTCGAAGTATCCACTCTCCCGTCGCCTCGAAATGATCTACGACGCACTCGAAACGCAGTGCAAAAAACACACCCCAGATGTTATGGTGATCGAACAACTCTTCTTTTTTAAGAATCAAAAAACGGTAATTCCCGTTGCCCAAGCACAAGGGGTGACTCAGCTGCTCGCTGCCCAGAGCCAAATACCGGTAGAGTTTCTCACGCCACTTCAAATTAAACAGATTGTAACGGGCTATGGTCAGTCGGACAAAGAGTCGGTAAATAAAATGATTCGACTTACCTTACCTTCAATTTCACTCGATAAAAAAATCGACGACGAAATTGATGCGATTGCATGTGGATTGGCATATTGCTACCAGAACAAAAAACTCCTATAATGACTGTACGATAGTATGAAATCAGTCGTTCTTATTGTGCTCGATGGATTTGGTTTTGCCCCGCCTGGTCCTGGGAATCCCGTCTACCTTGCAAACCCAACAAATATCAATAACCTCCTCTATACCTATCCGAATACGCAACTCAAAGCCTCTGGTGAAGCGGTCGGGCTTCCGGTGAACGAAGTGGGAAATACCGAGGTCGGACATATTAATCTGGGTGCAGGAAAGATCGTCTATCAGGATCTTCCTCGCATCAATATGGCCATTGCCGATGGATCCTTCTATAAAACACCCGCATTAGTTAAAGCGATAGAGCATGTAAAAAAAACGGGTGGCAATCTTCACATTATGGGATTGGTCGGACACGGTATTGTTCATGCGAGTGTCGAACATCTCCATGCCTTGCTCTTTTTTACAAAAGAGCAACAGATTCAAAATGTATTCGTTCATGTCATCACCGATGGTCGCGACTCTCCGCCGAAATCAGCGATGGAGGTAATCCAACCGCTGGAAGATAAGATGAAGCAGCTTGGTGTCGGAAAAATCGCATCGGTCAGTGGGCGATACTACGCCATGGATCGTGACCGGCGGTGGGAGCGCATCGAGAAAGCATATACCATGCTTACGAAAGGATCACCGTTAACCGCATCTACCGCGGCAGAGGCGGTCAAGGCGGCTTACGACGGAAATCAGTCGGACGAGTTTGTCGAGCCAACGAACATTGTTGAGAATGGAGCACCGGTCGCCCTCATCAAAGAGAACGATGCCGTTATCTTCTTTAACTATCGCATTGATCGCCCGAGAGAGTTGACCAAAGCCTTCGTTCTAGAGAACTTTGAGAAGGATGCGAATGTTACAAAATCCTTTGATCCCTACCAAGTTAAGTATGAAAAGACCCATCTTGAGTCGAAGCAACCGCAGGCCTTCAATCCACCGTTTCAACGAGGTGAGAAGATCAAGAACCTTTGCTTCGTAACTATGACCGAGTACGAGAAAGATCTGCCGGTCGATATTGCATTTCCCCCAAACATCGTCAACCTACCGTTGGGACGTATTCTTGCCGATAACGGAGTGCTTCAGCTACGAATGGCAGAAACAGAGAAAGAACGGTTCGTTGGTTTCTACTTCAACGGTCATCGTGAGACAGCATTCCAGAACGAAGAGCGAATCATTATTCCTTCTCCCAAGGTGCCAACATACGACCAGAAACCAGAGATGTCTGCGTATGAGTTGACCGATGTACTCACCAAAAAAATGAAGGAGCAAAAGTATCCATTCATCCTGATCAACTTCGCGAATGCAGATATGGTGGGCCACACCGGGAGCATCGAGGCCTCAATAAAGGCAATCAAGGTACTGGATGAATGTCTCGGAAAGATCGTTCAGATTGCACTTGCATACGATCATTATGTGTTGATCACTGCAGATCATGGAAATGTTGAGCAGAAGATCAATCCTACCACCGGACAGGTATCGACCGAGCACACGAGTAATCCGGTTCCGTTTATCGCGATTCATCAGTCGCTCCAGGGTAGGCTTGTTCGACTCCAGTCCGGGATCCTCGCCGATATCGCTCCGACAATCCTTGCACTCATGGGGCTTATCAAACCCGGAGAGATGACCGGTCGAAATCTTCTTGAAGAACTAATCGTATAGTATGAACCCTATACTGTTACTTCTTTTGTTTGTAGTCATTTCATCCGCGGGTGGGGTTGCGGTGAAGATCGCACTTGAGTCATATCCACCAGTATTTTTTACGTTATTAAGATTTGCTATCGCGACCGCAACGATTATACCGTTTCTGAAACATTCGGTGATCTTCAAACCAAAGCGCTCATACAATCTCTACGCGGTATCTTTTCTTGCCGTTGCAAACGTTCTGTTGTTTGCGTTTGGTGTACAACAATCAACAATTATCACGTCAAGTATTATCTACACAGCCATACCCATTGTGGTTGGAATTATTTCACATGTATTTCTGCATAAACGGTATAAGCAAACTGAGATTGCTGGCATAACGCTCGGGCTGGTAGGTGCATTTGTTGTAATCCTACTTCCGATACTTCACGGTGGGGGAACTGTTGGAGGCACGCTGTTTGGCAACCTTCTCCTCACGCTCGCCATGCTCTCTTTCGCGCTCTACGGCGTACTGTCACAACCACTGCAGAAGCAGTACTCAAAGAGAGATATCACCGGAAGCTTTTTTATTTTAGCCACACTGAGTCACGTGACTCTTGTCGCGGTGAGCACCCTCCAACAACAACCGGTGATGACCGGTATTCCAACGATTCGTGCAACAAGCGCAATGCTGTATTCCGGTGTTTTTGGAACAACAGTAGCATACCTACTCCACCAGAAGCTGATTCAGAAAGGGGGAGCTGAGCTTGCTGCATTTGCATTTTTCCTGAACCCGATTGCCTCCTCATTCATGGCTGTCCTGTTACTTGGTGAACAGATCACACCTACCCTGATATTTGGTGCAGCTCTCACATTCATCGGTGTCTGGTTATTTAATAAAAAATAATTATTGTTGTTTTCTGGTGAAAGGCATAAAATGTAATATGAGGCAAATGCTTTCGACGATATACTCACTTGCTATCACCCTTATATTCCTCATCATTTCACCACGTCCCGCTTTAGCAACGTGGGTTACTAACACTATCTATACCCCTCCAATTAATGAGTATGCCCAAACCCCAAACATGACGCTTGATTCAAACAATCTTGGACGCGTTGTGTACATACAACAAGATCTTTCAAATCCTAGAATTGTCTATATTCAATGCAATGATCGTCTATGCACAGATAATGTGAGGGTAGATACCGGTATCTCATCAGGCGGACGCTTATCAATTATTCAGGGAGCAGATAATCTCTCGAGAATTGTTCATCAAAATGCTAGCTATAAACTCTCTTTGCGTACCTGCACAACCGATACATGCTCTACTTCAACCGAAACGCTCCTCGGTGACACGTCCAATTATGGATTCACGAAAATGAAGTATAGTGCTGATGGATATCTGAGGATTGCGTATGATGAACAATCACTTACGTACGACCTCAAATATATCCAGTGTCAGAACGATCTATGTACAGCAAAAGTCATGACAGTTATCAAAACAGGCTATACGACTTCATTTGGTTTTGACTTAGGCACTGATGGACGTGCTCAATTCGCCTATGATGATTGGGATACCGCGCGTTTGTATTATGCTGTCTGCAATACAGAGGATTGCACGGATAGAACAACTACTATACTCGATACGGGTGATGTACTAAATGAGATTTCACCGTATGCAATCAGCTTGGAAGTAGGTACCGATAACTATGCGAGAATCGCCTACATACTCAATGACACGCTAAAATTTATCCGATGCACAAATCAGTCATGCTCAACACGCAACACTACCGTGATCACTGGTGTTATACCGGTAGGAAGTACGCTTCTTAAGCTCGGAAGTGATGATCTACCAAACATATCCGAAGTGCTCAGTTCCGAGAGCCTTAATATAATTTCCTGTTTAGATCAAAATTGTTCCTCCTTTTCAAATGACGTAGTTGATTCTGGTCCAGTTAATTACCAAGACGACATGAACGCTATCGGCTTTTCACTGAACGCGAGTAACTTTGGCTACCTTGCTTATTCCGATCAAACTGACTGGAAACTCCACTTTGCAACTAATGCTCCTGAACCTACGGCAACCCCTATACCAACACCGACTTCTGTTCCAACCGCAACTCCTACTCCTACTCTAGGACCACCTGGTCCTCGACCTGATGGTGAAAGGTCAACCACCGATACGCCCACGTGCAATAACTCTGCACCCTCACATGCTCCAGACTTGTTTCAGGCAGTGGTACGTCCTCAGTCTGCGACACTGTACTTCTCACCTGTTTCCGGCATTCATTCATACTTTCTTGCCTTTGGTAGAACGCCGGGGAGCGAGGAGTATGGTGGAGAACTTAGTTATGGAGACGTGTCGGGAGTTCTTGCCTACCAAATAGAGCACCTTCAACCAAATTCGACCTACTATGTGAAGCTTCGAGGATCCAATGGTTGTATGCCAGGGGACTGGAGCAACATACTTACCATTACAACACCGAGATCAGGATCTAAACTAGTCTACAAAGATCTTGCTTCTCAAGTGCTATCAGCGTTCACAAACTCAAGCGCAACTGCCTCGGTTCCGTCAACCTTAGGGGCATCAACCAAATCGAAAAAACCCTCATCCTGTAACTACACCGTCAAGCCGGGAGATAATCTCTGGGATATTGCATCGCAACTGCTGGGGAACGGATCACTCTACCAGAAGATAATTCAGCTGAACAAACTACCCAACGATCAACTGAATCCCGGACAAAGACTGAAGGTGTGTTGAGCAGCGGTAGAAAGTACTTCAGAAGAATTCTATAATTGAAGTATGCGAAAAGTTTTGTTTGTGTTCATCTTCGTTTTCTACATGTTCTTTCTTTCACAACGCCCGGTTTCAGCAGGCGCCTGGACTTATAACAAAATCTATGATCCCCTCTATAGTATTGGAAATGCCTCGACTCTCGCAATGGGCACTGATGGATTTGCACGAATAATTGCTTGGGATGGCGGAAACTACAACCTCGAGTTCTTCCAATGCACAAACACCGCCTGTACTACCTATAACCGAACGGTAATCAATAGTGCGGACATCGTTCTTGCAGATATGCAGATTTATATCGCAAGCGATGGGTATGCGAGAATACTCTACAAAGTTGGCACCTCAGCATACTATGTCTTCTGCTCGAACGATGATTGTAGTTCAAACACCACAACCACCGTGATAACGAATGCCGATTTGAGCAGTTTTGCAATGAGACGCGGTTCTGACGATTTTGCTCGTATAGCATACACCGTGAGACCGGACGTTGGAACGGATGAGCTGCGATATCTTGTCTGTGGTAATTCAAGTTGCTCAAGCAATACTACGCAGACCGTACTCTCTGGAATTGATATAGTTGCAGCAGTTGATCTACGTCTCAGCAACAGCAACCTTGCAAGAGTTGTTTATCTTAGTGTCACTGATCTCTCACTCTACTATCTTGCGTGTACAGATTCTGCTTGTTCGAGCAGCACGACTAGCATGATTATGGCCGGAGATGTGGATACTGAGGCGGCGGCTGAGTCGCAATCCCTTGCACTAGACTCGAACGGTCTCGGCCGTGTTGCGGTGTCATACTATGATGCCGATTTAGAGGATAGCGTTGTCAAACTTGTCAGTTGTTCAAACATCAGTTGCTCAACAAACACTACAACAACCATCTCAGCTGCAGGTGCGCCCGCAGCTGGACCATTCATCGCGCTCACAACAACCAACCTCCCCAGACTCGCCTATACCACAGCGACGAGCTATGATCTCAAGTATATCTACTGTCTAACAGAAAACTGTAGTTCAACTACAGTCACATCAATTCAAGAGGATCTTGAAACTGTGTACGTAAAAGCGGTTCAGCTCGGTTCATATGATGAGGGGTACATTTCATATAGCAATACCTCGTGGGATGCACTTTCCTTCGCCTACGAAGCACCTGATCCAACACCAACTCCAACAGCAACGCCTACTCCAACACAGACACCGACGCCAACGCCAACACCGACGCCAACACCTGGTCAACCAGGACCACAGGCCTCGATCCTGGGAAGTACCACCGAAACGCCCACCTGCAACAACCCTACACCATCACATGCTCCAGATCTGTTTCAGGCCGTGGTACGTCCGCAGTCTGCACTGCTGTACTTCTCTCCTATCGCTGGCATTCACTCATACTTTCTTGCTTTTGGACGCACTCCAGGAAGTGAGGAGTATGGAGGAGAGCTTAGTTATGGAGATGTGTCAGGAGTTCTTGCCTACCAGATAGAGCACCTTCAACCTGGAACCACATACTATCTGAAGATTCGGGGATCCAATGGTTGCAAACCAGGGGACTGGAGCAACATACTCACCGTGACTACACCACAATCAGGATCCAAACTGATCTACAAAGATTTTGTTTCACAGGTTCTATCTGCATTCACAAACTCAACTGCAACCGCCAATGTTCCATCAACCTTAGGGGCATCAACCAAGTCAAAGAAACCCTCCTCCTGTAGCTACACGGTCAAGCCAGGAGATAATCTCTGGGATATTGCATCGCAAGTACTCGGGAACGGATCACTATACCAGAAGATAATTCAGCTGAACAAACTACCCAATGACCTGCTGAATCCCGGACAGAAACTGAAGGTGTGTTAATTAGCGCCGATTCTTCCCAATATTTTTGATGCGAAGCGCGCACCGGACTTCATTGCTCGAAGAACATCTTCATGACCGAGAAATGAGCTGATAAACCCTGCCGTATATCCATCACCAACCCCAGTTGTATCGACAATTTTTTTCGCCTTAACAATCGGAACATGAAAGACCTTCTCTCCTTCGTATCCATAACTTCCGTTTGCTCCATCGGTAATGATGAGTATTTTTTTCTTCATGATCGGCAGATGAAGAAGCTGTGATTTCTGAAACTGAATCTGCTCAAGATCCTTTTTCGCAAGGTCGGCGTACTCATGGGTGTTGAGGATAAGCACGTCTGCATGCTCGAGTAGCTCGTTACTATATGTCTTCGGTTTGCAACAGTCAAGCGGGCCAATATTCACCACGATTGTTACACCGGTTTTTTTCAGTCTCCGCATGAGATCACATCGCTCTCGAACCGAAACATGAGATAGATTGCCAAAGTACACCGCTCTTGTCTTTGGCATATGCTTTGCACTGTGCAGCTCCTCGATGACATGTTCGTGTGACGACTGATAGGCGATCACCGTCCGCTCACCGGATGGCTGAAGAAGTATCGTCGACACACTCGCACCGGTTTGACTGAACAGAAGATAGTTGGTATTCACCTTTGCTGAGTCGAGTCTCTGCAGAATTCCTTTTCGGAATACATTATTCCCAACGAGCCCGATCACCCCGGTTTTAAGACCGAGCTTCCGTGCACCGATCGCTACATTTGCGCCACCGCCTCCAACCGTCATATGGAATTCATCGCTTCGATATTTCCCTCCGATCGCTAATGCAAGTCGGTCGTTTTCTCGGGTTAAACCAGTAGCATCAAAGTACAGATCTGCAGAGATCGTACCGATCGTTATGAGATCAAACATATTTTCAGTATACTGTATCAAGTATTGAGTATTGGGCGCTTCATTTTTATACTGTATACCGAATACAGGATGCCGTATACTTCCCCTATGATCACCGTAATTTGTGGCGAGGATGTAGTAGCGGCACGAACATTTCTTACCGAGTCCCTGCAGAAACTGGAAGGCGAGGTGCAGTCGGTCAGTGCAGATGACGTTATTGAACTGAGCAGACAGGAGTCACAACCACTCACCCTCTTTACGACCCCTGTGTATCTCCTCGAAAACGCATCAAAAAAAATTACGAGGAAGGGTAGCGGCGATCTGTACAAAGCGCTCCTAACCATTGCAAAAAACACCACAATCACGCTGTATATCTGGGAGTCGGGGCTTTCAAAACGCGACATCAAGACGGCAGACCTTGGTCCGGTCAAGGAGTTTAAACCATCCTCGTCGGTCTTCACCCTACTCGATCTGTGCTATCCTTCAAATCTCCACCGGTTTATGAGTGAATATCAGGCGTTGGCAACACCGCAGACCGAGCTCTTCCTACACATTATGCTTACGAGACATGTTCGCACCCTCATCTTAGTGAAAGCAGGAGAGATGCCTCCACGGATGCAGTCCTGGCAGGCGGGCAAACTGAAGAGCCAAGCAGCGAAGTGGGACGAGAATAAACTGCTTGATTTTTACGAAAAAATGCTTAGTATAGAAGTACAGCTCAAGACCGGAAAGCTTGTTTCGACAGTCGGTGAAGCTGTTTCTCTGTTAGCTTGTTTGTATCTATGAATAGCTCAATTTTTAAGGCGTACGATATTCGTGGTATCTACCCAACCGATCTGAATGAGGAGGTCATGGTTTCGATTATTCGAAGCATTTACGCATTCTTCAAAAAAGAGCTCGGGAAGGATAACGTATCGGTTGTACTTGGGCGGGACATGCGTGTCTCCGGTCCAGCGTTGTACGAGATCGCAAAGAAGACCCTTGTCGCCTGTGGTGCCCAGGTCATCGACATCGGCTTAGTCTCAACTCCGACCTTCTACTACTCAGTGCTCAAATATAGCTACGATGCCGGAATTGATATCACCGCCTCTCATAATCCAAAAGAGTACGCAGGAATAAAGTTTGTGAGGCGCGATGGAAATAAGATTATAAAGATCGGTAAATCAACCGGAATGAACGAGATCAAGGAGCTTGCGTTGGCGGGTGTCTTTCCTGAGTACACGAATGACGGGACCGTTACCACGCGCGCCGATGTACTGGATGAGGAAATTACCGATGCGCTCGAACATGTCGATGAATCAAAACTGAAGAAATTCAAAGTCGCATGTGATCCCGCAAACGGAATGGGATCGCTCTATGTCGACAAACTCTTCCAGCGAGTTGGAGGCGAGCTCGAGAAGATGAACTTTGAGCTCGATGGTACCTTTCCCGCGCATCAAGCGGATCCACTCGACTTCAATAATCTGATTCCCCTTCAAGAGAAGGTGAAGGATGTAAAGGCAGACTTTGGTATCGAACCGGATGGTGATGGAGATCGCATCTTTTTCATCGATGAGCGAGGTGAGGTAGTCCCTGCAACCATGATATCGTCGCTTATTGCACAAGAAGTACTCAAGCATAACCCCGGACAAACCATTATTGTCGATATCCGATACACCAAAAATGTCACACGAATTGTGGAAAAAAATGGGGGAACAGCTTTCGTAAGCAAGGTCGGTCACGCATTTATTACCGAGGATGTCAATCGAGAAGGCGCTTACTTTGCAGGAGAGTCCTCCGGACATTTCTACTTTGGTGAAACCGGGGGTGCCGAAAGTGCGGTGCGCGTGATTTTGTATGTACTTCAGGCACTCAGTGAGTCGGGGAAACCGCTTTCAGAACTCCTGAAGGATCTCCAAACCTCATTTGAGTCCGGGGAACGGAACTTTGTAATGCCGGAGGGAAAGAATCCGAAAGAACTCATGGAAGAGATCGTGAAGGAGAATGAAAAAGGCTTATTGTCGACACTCGATGGCATTGCTATCGACTATCCAGAATGGCGATTCAGCATCCGAAGTTCCAATACTGAGCCGCTCCTCAGACTGAATGTCGAGGCCGACTCAGAGGAGCTAATGAAAACAAAGTTTCAGGAACTCACCGATCGCATCCTCAAATCAGGCGCTACTGAAAAATCCTCAGGCCACTAACAGTCCATAAATATTCGCTCGTGCGGTATACTATCTGGATTGCTATGAGTAAGGAACGCCACCTAATCAAGACCGCAGCAGTCGCTGGTGCTGCGATGGTCGGAAGAGCTCTTCTTACCGAAACCTCAGTTACCCTTGGAGATCACCGAGGACTTTCTCACCGCGCTATAGAACTTTCACCCTGGCTACAAAGAACATTTGATGTCGAACAAAAAACGGCAGGAACAAACGGAAATGAATGGGCCGCTGCACATCGGAACGGTCACCACCAGTTCCCCGACGCAGATCTTTTTCCATTTTGGAAGGTGTCAAGAGCGATTGCAGAAGCGGAAGCAAGAGGGCTCCCGATCCCTGAGGAGTATTATGGGTATGACAAGCTTGTAAATCGGTTTCATAGAGATGATGTGGTAGATATTGGCTCTATGATGGAGGAGTACCTTCAGGACTCGCTCGGAGAACATCATGTCCCACTCGACGTTACTCAATATTCAAATGGTGAACTATTGAGACTCATGGGTGACAAAAATCCGAAGTACTGGTACGACGAAAAGATGCATGACCGCAACTACATCTTTACCGATGAAGACACTGCGCATAATATGCTTCGCGATCAACATTCGCCTCTTCTCGCACCACCAAGTCCTGATGGGTCATGGAACGGTGTCATGTATGTTTTTCATCACAACACTGCGTTAAGTAGCACTCCAACTCGAAACATGCGTCAACGACCATGGATGATGCCTCCCGATCTTCGACCGGAGAGCGATGATCCTATCGGGAAAAATACCAAAAATGTAGTCGCGGGTTTTGCTGCGATGAGCGCAATAGCAATGCTCCTCGGCAGACCAACATCGGTGAAGAGAATGCTCGAGCTTGGAATTCTTGGGTCAGTAGCGAACGCTGGCGGACTCCTCGTTTTGAAAAAGGGGAGCGATATTGTAAATGCGTTTGGACATATTGGTGTAATGACTCCAGAAGCTCTCTGGAAAGCAATGACCCAAGAGGAGTTTGAGATGAAACCGTATCCTGATGGTAGACTGTCCTCGGACACAGAAGAGGCGGGAGTAATTGGTAAGCTAATGAGTTTATTCACCCAAGATGAAGCCGGAAAACAGCGCATGCATCATCTCTATCCTGGCGCGATAGCTTATAATCCACCCGATGGATCACATCCAAAGCGCGAAACCCCATGGGGATCGCTCGTGGACTGGGCCGCACACAGCAAACTCGTACCGTTCATCCAACCTGGACCAGGTCTACCAGACAATAAGTATGGTAGACGCCCCGATGCAGAACACCCAGCGATGGAAATCATCCACGCGAACCGCATCCGCACCATGCAAGAACAGCCGATGTTCTAACATGCTTACAAACCTCTGCCAGTAATGTAGGGTATACTATCCGCTTATATGGCAAGAGTTGAACATAGGGTTGGCATAAAGCAACCTCAAGTCCCGACAGCACAACAGGCAGAATTTTTTGAGCTTCTCCAAAATGATCTTCCACCCCAAGATTTTGCGGTAATTTCTACCGTATGGCAGCATCGTATTCCTACAAAAAGATTTAAGGATCTATTACCTCATCTGAGAATGAGTATTGGATCGGTACATGGGTCGATTCGATCCATACTCGATTGGTATAACAAAGAATTTAACTGGGATATGCGTGAAGATATCGAACGGGAGCTTGGAATGGTCGTACTTCCGGACAGAATTGACTTTTCAGATAATGTAAGAGCTCAACTACTCAATGATCTTGCAAATAAAATAAGACAGCAGATCGTTCGTAAAGAGCAAGCTCAACGGCAGCAGCAAAAATTTGAAGATGCTCAGAATAGCTTTCGAGTAAAACAAGAACAACGTGCTGAAAAAAAGCGCGCAGCTGAAGAAAAGCAGAGAATTATCGAGTATAAACGAATTCCTCTCGATCATCCACAACGTGTAGCAGATAGACAAGATCTCATCCTCAAACTGAAGGATCTTCTGCCCAATGGAGTATTTGAGGCGTTTATGCACCTATGGTTAAGTAGAAACAGTTCGGCAGCGATAGCTCCAGGAGAAATCGGCGCGCAAGATAACCCAAGAGACGCACTGAGAACGAATCGTCTGATTCGATTTCTCAACTCGGATACAATTCGCGAACTCCACGATGAGCTCAAGCTGAAGCTTGGAATTGTTGTTGAGGTTGACGGAATTTCACATCGGTCTCCCCGCTTACCTGAGCAAAAAGCATACTCAAAGGAGCGTGGAGCCGATCGATCCAAGACTGAATCGTCCGGTAGAAGAAGAGGCGGGGGGAATACCACCGATTCTATCGGTCTGTATCTCCGGGAAATAGCACAATACCGATTGTTAACTCGCGAGGACGAACAGCGGTTATTTACACTCCGGGATCATGCTCGAGATGGTGGAGATGATACTCAACCTGATCCTGTTGAAGTCGCACGGATCGAGGAGGAAATATTTAAGTGCAACCTGAGGCTTGTTGTTAAAGTTGCGAAATCTCAGCAAGGGAAAGGACTCGATCTTCTCGATCTCATTCAAGAGGGCAATCTGGGACTCGCTCATGCGATTGAGAAATTTGAAATCTCCCAAGGAAATAAGCTATCGACGTATGCAATGTGGTGGATCAAACAAAGCATACAACGTGGAATTCAAAATAAAGGAGGAGTTATTGATATTCCGGTACATGTTCACGAGCAACTGAGAAGGATCCAAAATTCGATGGTCGCATTAGCAGAAAAATTGGGTCGCGAACCTACTCATGAGGAATTAGCCGTATCTGTCGGTGGCGGCATCTCCATTGATAAAATTAAGGAACTCATTCTTATTATGAATAATACACATTCTCCATCTTCTCTTGACCGGAAGTTAAATGAAACTGAAGATGCAGATTTTTACCACATTGTTCCCGGTGATCAACCAACTGTTGAAGATGTTGTTGTTGGCTCTATGGAATCACCATCTTCCGCTGAAATCTTATCAATCCTCGATGATAATGAACGGTTGGTACTTGCCACTTTGTATGGTGGGGAGAAGAAACGATCGCTGCAGGATGTAGCAACCACGCTAAACTTATCACCACATGAGGTAACGAGCCTTCGGGATCGAGCTCTGTATCGTATACGAATAAATTCCGACAGATTTGATGATGACGCACGTGGTCGAGTGACTCCTAAAAAAAGGGGTGAATTAGCCGCATTGCTTGAAAGGACATCGATAGATGTACTTGATCAGCTACTCCCAGATACTATTGAAAGACAGATATTAAGAATGCTGTACCAAGAGCTTACGCCGATAAAATTGGTTGCCGAACAACTTAACATTAGTGAACGAAAAGTTCGTACCGTTGTCACCAATGCAAACAAAGTACTTCGCGACTGGCATGCAAAACAGACCCCGCCTGTTGAAGAATCGGAATCGTAGTATAATAAAGCGTGGCAGATACGATCGCCCTATCCAAGTACACCACTGCACTGATCTCTGAACTACGCAAGATTAAGCCTGCGTCGGTTCCGGACGATCTATCCAAGATCTCTGTCTCTCAGACCGTAACACTCTTCGCGCTCGCCTATGAAAAGATCCGCAATGCGATTGAGTATCGCGACAGTAACGTCATGAGACGCGCAGCCATTGAACGCATTCTCAAGCGCCGACTTTCCATGAATCCAAGTGGAGCGAACGAAGGCGAAAATATCATTCGTGAACTGCTCTGGGCACGTTACTTCCCGAATGAGTCACTCGGTGTCTATCACGCCGATCGTGTACAGAAAATCATCGACGTGTATACCTCATCGATGAGCCAGCTTATCGTTGGACAGCAAACTGCGACGCGCATTTTCATTCGCTCGTTCTTTTATCAGATGATGAGTAGCGAGATTGAGGAGATGCTTCAACCAGTAGAGGCGGCACGCCAGTCGCTCTATACCTTTTTCATGTTTCAGGTCCTGAAGCAAAAGATTAAGATTGAGCAGGCGTCTGATGAAGAAAAGAATGCATCCTTCTATGTTGCGCTCGAGCGTGGGTTCAACCAGAGCGACCTCGCGTATCTCAGGTACCATTTATTTACTCTTTCTCACAAACCACTTTCACAACTCACCGCTGAGGAGCTGGAGAAGATCACACCAAAGCTTCCCACGGTATTCGCACAGATCGATGCAATGATCAATAACCCAAACACCGATCGACTCCGCAGATTTGTCAACTATCACAAACCGCCATTTCTCATCCTCGCGGAATTACTTCGTAGACGAGGAGACGACATTGAATCGACGATCACAAATCCTGAACAGTTGTGGGCTGATGTTGAACAACTCTGTCGAGAAAAATACGCCTCCACCCAGAGTAAACTTCGAGGACTTGCCGCAAAGGCGATCGTGTACATCTTTGTCACAAAAATGCTCCTTGCACTCATCCTCGAATATCCGGTGTCTCTGTTGATCTATGGAGATATCAATCTGACGGCACTCATCATTAATACCACCTTTCCCCCGGTTCTTATGTTTCTCATCGCAACCTTTACAAAGATTCCGGGAGCAAAGAATACCAAGCGCATCTATGACAGGATCGTAGAGATTCTCGATAAGAACAACGAATTCGAAACCACACTCTCACTCGTCACAAAGCAGAACAAAATCCAGAAGCCGTCGCGCATCTTCGCCTTTACGATCTTCTATTCACTCACCTTCATCATTACCTTTGGCATGCTCAATGTTGCACTCTCAATGATGGGCTTCAATGCCATCAGCAAGCTCCTCTTCATGTTCTTTGTGTCGGTTGTTACATTCTTTGCATATCGCATTCGTCAGACCGCCAAACAGTACCAACTTCCGGAGTCCGAGACGGTGTTCCGGCCATTCACCGACTTTTTCTTTATGCCGATTCTTTCGGTAGGGAAGTTCCTCAGTCGTAGTCTTTCGCATATCAACTTTGTTACCTTCCTCTTCGACTTCATCGTCGAAGCGCCATTCAAGATCGTGATCGAGGTCATCGAAGAATGGATCTCCTTCGTTCGCCAGAAGCGCGACGAGATCGTATAAACGTTGCAATACCTATAGTCTAATGCTATAATAGGACCTCGTATCCTATGCGTCAAATTGTAAGGGGTTTGACCGGTATCGTGTTTGCTGCGGTAATGCTTATTGCATCGGTCCGTCCTTCATATGCAACCACTGCTCCATACTTTCCATCATGTCTGAATCATTCAGGAGAACTCAAGTCATTCTATTCTTATGGGACGCATGGAATTGTCGGCGATCCTCGAGAGTTCAAGGGGACCGATGGTGTGTACACTCTTGATGATAACCGCGTTATCCAGTGTTTCTGTCCGGACACCGGTGATGGTATCCAGACTGTCTGGTGGAAGGTCTCAAGCCTTACACAGGCGCAGATCGATGACCTCGTTCGTCAAGGATGGCACTACGTGCCGTTTGGAGATAAATGGGGACTACAGGCAGATCCATATGTCGCTAAGAACTCCTCGTTTGCGTGTATTGGGGGAAAGGGAGGCGGATCAATTGCAGAAGAAGGTCAGGTGCTCGGTCTTGCCACAACCGGTAACCTCCGCGTCATTGCGCTCATCACAACGCTCGGCGTCGGACTCTACGTAGCGGGATCCTTGCTTAAAAAGAAAACCTCATAACTATGAAGGCATTCGCCTCATTTCTAAAGATCCTCGGACTCTCGCTCATACTCTTTGGGATTGCTCTCTTTATTCAGCGAAATAGCCCATATCGAATTTCGTTTAATAACTATGCGCCGCCACTTGAAAAAATGTGCGTAAATCGCCCGTTTACCCCAACGATTATTCGTATTCCTAGCCTCAAAAAAGTGCTGCCGATTATCCCCGCAACGGTACAGAATAATACCTGGGACACAACCGATCGGGGCGTCTCGCATTTGGTGACCAGCAGAATCCCCGGCGAGGTGGGTAACAGCATTCTCTATGGTCACAACTGGGAGTCACTCCTTGGAGGACTCCAGAATATCAAGGCAGGAACCGATATCGAGATCGAGTTTAACGATGGAACAAAACGAGTTTTTACGGTGCAGACAAGCGCCCATGTCTCTCCCAATCAGACCGATATTCTCAAACAGTCGCATGATAAGCGAATCACACTCTACACCTGTTCAGGCTGGTTCGACTCCCAACGATTTGTTGTTGTCGCCACACTGAAGGGCGACTCGGTAGCACTCCGCTAATCTCAAGCCATTTCGCACTGTATCAAACCGCATCTTATAGTATAATTACTATCTACTATGACAGCAGTATCTATTGTAGTGCCGGTATGGAACGAGGAGGCCTCGGTAGAAGAACTCACAGAACGGATCGCTGTTGCCATGCGAAAGGCACATACATCCTATGAACTTATCTTCGTAGATGATCGATCAACCGATGCTACTCGATCCAAACTTACCGAGCTGTCGAAGCGGTATCCGATCACCATTCTGGTCAAAAAAGGTGCCCCGGGGAAGGCCCAGTCGCTGCTGGAAGGATTTTCACATGCACGGCATGACATCATCGCCATGATCGACGCCGATCTTCAGTATCCACCCGAGGCAGTACCCGCGATGGTCCAGAAGTTACAAGATGCAGACATTGTGGTAGCAAACCGAAAACAGCAATATGTATCTTGGCTGCGTAAGGTGTTGAGCGCGGGGTTTCGATTTATCTTTACGAGAGCTCTGCACAACCTACCGGTGGACTCGCAGTCAGGAATGAAGGTCTTCCGCAAACAGATCATCGATCGGATCCAATTGACCCCAAGCCCATGGTCATTTGACCTCGAATTTTTACTCAAAAGCCGTGATGCGGGATACCGAATTACCGATCATGACATTGTATTTAATGCGCGAAAGAACGGAAACGCTAAAATTAATCTTCTACGGGCAACAACCGAGATCGGTCTTTCATCCATAAAACTTATCAATCGAAAACATCGAGAAATTCCCTTCTCAGAAGCACAGAAGTCGAAGCACGGAGAAGGGTTTCATTACCGCGGAAGTACCTATGTTCATCACTCAACCCTTCCTCATGCCGAAACCGCATTTCATAGACTCAATCCAAACCAAATCATCATTTCACTATTGCTTGTTGTACTTTTAGGGATTGGTGTTGTGTTGTCCTGGTACTGGACAATCCTTACCATGATCTTCCTCATTACAGTTCTGTACTTCGGCATGCTGTTCTTCGATTTTTACATGCTGCAAAAGGGGTACTTTCAACAACCTGAGATCGATATCAGCGATGATCAACTTGCAAAAGCAGCAGGGAGAGTCTGGCCAAAATACACCATTCTTTGTCCGCTCTATAAAGAGTGGCAGGTGTTGCCACAGTTCATCACGGCAATGGATCGCCTTGATTACCCAAAAAACAAGTTGCAGGTATTACTCCTTCTTGAAGAGGACGACACCGAGACAATCAAGCAGATCAAGAAGTTTGAAAAAAACCTTCCATCATTTTTCGAGATTATTATTGTTCCTCATTCGTATCCAAAAACTAAGCCGAAGGCATGTAATTATGGTGCAAAGTTCACAAAAGGGGAGTACGTCGTAATCTATGACGCCGAGGATGTTCCTGACCCACTACAGCTAAAAAAGGCAGTTCTAGCATTTGACCAGGAACATGAGAAGGTCATCTGCCTGCAGGCAAAGCTCAACTTCTATAATCCACACCAGAATCTTCTGACTCGACTCTTTACCGCTGAGTACTCACTCTGGTTCGATCTAGTCCTCACCGGTATGCAGTCCGCGGATGTTCCGATTCCACTTGGCGGTACATCTAATCATTTTAAGGTAGCAGCGCTTCGCGATCTGCAGCTGTGGGATGCATTCAATGTCACCGAGGACGCAGATCTCGGAATTCGACTGGTGAAGAAGGGTTACCGAACCGAGATCCTCGACTCGGTCACCTTAGAGGAGGCAAACAGCCAGTTCTTTAACTGGATCAGACAGCGATCTCGATGGATTAAGGGGTATATGCAGACCTACTTCGTACATACCCGAGATCTTTCATCGTTCCATGCAAGTAGAAAGCGTCACCATAAGTATTCATTTCAGCTCGTCATGGGAGCCAAAATTCTCTCAACGCTCATCAATCCAATAATGTGGGTAACCACGATACTGTACTTTGCATGGAGAACAGGAGCGGCTCCAATCATTGAGCGATTCTTCCCAGCCCCCATTCTTTACATGGGTGTTTTTTGCTTTATCTTTGGAAACTTCCTCTACATGTACTACTACATGATCGGATCGGTGAAGCGTGGACACTACGACCTCGTCAAGTACACGTATTTGGTGCCGTTTTACTGGCTTACGATGAGCTATGCTGGATGGATGGCAGTAGTGAGCCTCATCAGAGATCCACATTACTGGGAAAAGACCGTCCAT
Source organism: uncultured Gammaproteobacteria bacterium (assembly GCA_964404095.1). GTDB lineage: Bacteria > Patescibacteriota > Microgenomatia > UBA1406 > GWC2-37-13 > CAZLQR01. The sequence continues at coordinate 18,306 of CAYOIN010000013.1, forward strand.
GGCTTCCATATTGAGAACGAAAAAGCGCTTCTCCAGTCCAAGCGGACTATCGGTCGAACTCTTGTGGATAAAGAGCTTATAGCAACTTCCTGATTTGCCTCGATAGCAGACCATCTAGCCTTGATTCTATAGGTCTATTTTGATATACTATGATCCTGTATATATGATAGCCAAATTGAATCAAAATTTACTCAATGCAGGCTCATTCCTCATTGGAGCTACTATATTCTCCAATTTCCTAAATTTTTCCTTCAATGCATTTCTTGGAAATAAACTTTCCTTCGAGCAGTATTCACTCGTCACCCTTATCAATACTCTTTCTTATATTGGTATCGTAGTATTTGGTGCCATTTCTGCCACGGTAAACCATAGAGTAGCCTATCTCATAGCGAGAAACGGAAAGGGTGCGGGTAATTTGTTCTACAGACGAGCAATGAAGAGATCGCTCCGAGTTGTTGCCATCATGACACTTATCTGGCTTATATCTATTCGTGCTCTAAGTAACTTCTTCAATCTAAGTTCCATTCTACCTCTCGTATTGCTTTTGCCCGTATTAATATTCAGTACCCTAGGTGCTATCAGCGGCGGCTTCATGAAGGGAAGATTTAAGTTCTACTATATCGGCTTATTCTTCATCCTTGAGGCGGTAACAAAATTTTTATTTTCTTTACTGTTCGTTTCATCGGGTCATGCAAACTTTACCTATATAGCAATTCCGGCCTCAATAGTGCTGTCGTCCATTATCACGGTCGTCATTGCTCTCTTCCAGAGCCAAACCACTCACAAAGATCATACCGTTAGCTACAGATTTCCAAAATGGTTTTTTATATCGGCATTACTGACGGGACTTTCGACAAATGCATTCCTTACCTTTGACGTCATTATTACAAAGCATTACTTTAGCGAAACCAACGCGGGAATGTACGCCTTCTTGGCGCTAATCGGGAAAATGATCTTTTTCTTCGGTTCTCTTTTTAACGAGTTCGTCATTCCGTTTGTGTCTCGTGATCAGGGAGCGAGACGTGACCCAAATAGAAGTTTTTACTTTATCTTTCTTCTCACATCTCTTTTTAGTTTCGGTGCATATTTTGGACTTATAATCTTGGGTCCAGTAATACTACCTTTAATATTCGGTGATAAGGTGACCCAGATTCTTCCGTATATTGGAACATACGGGCTCGGCATAACGCTTTACACAATAACCAATAGCATACTTATCTATCATCTAGCCAGAAAACACTACCTATTCTCCTTTGTAACGCTTGCAATGACCACCGTAATGTTGTTTGGGATTGTAGATTTTCATCGATCAATTCAAGAGGTGATCAACGTTCTATTAATCACAAGCTGTATTAACTTGGTAGTTATAGTAGTACTACATTTTCTGCAGCGAAATGGGGGATTCATTGTTGCAAACATGATTGATCTTTTCGGACTCGTTTTTCCGATCTCTCAACCGAAATTAATTAATGGAAAAAAAAGAATACTTATCTTCAACTGGTATGACATCAAACATGTTTGGGCCGGTGGTGCAGAGTACTACATACACAACCTTGCAAAAAAGTTGGTGGAAAATGGTCATAACGTAACTATATTTTGTGGTAATGATGGGCGTAATGTTCGCTATGAAACAATCGATAGTATAAGAATCATTAGAAGGGGAGGCCTCTTCACAGTACCAATTTGGGCGTTTCTCTATTTCGTGTTCCGATTCAGAAATTCATACGATCTGATAATTGATTCTGCAAAAGGTGTCCCATTTTTTACACCTCTTTATACAAAAAAGCCAATCATAAGTTTAGTATGTCATCTTCACCAAGAGATGTTTAGAAGGGGACTGAAGTTTCCACTATCACGAGTAGCTATGTACTTAGAAGAGGTTGCTTTCCCGGTAATCTATAAAAAAGTTCATATGCTAACTATTTCCGAGTCAACGAAGCAGGCTATGGAAGAAGTTGGATTTGGTTCTATCAAACCTATAACCATTATTGAGCCTGGTGTTGAAATCAAAAAGGCGCTGATTAAAAAAACCACCCATCCATCGCTCATATATGTTGGGAGACTTCGAGATTATAAAAATCTTGATGTTGCTATTAAGGCGGTTGCGGGCTTAGTCAAAAGCCACCCAAACTTACAATTTACAATAGCAGGCGATGGGGAAGCTAAGGATAAGTTAGTCAGACTTGTTCACAAACTCAAGTTAGAAAAATGGATTATTTTCAAAGGCAAAGTTACTGAAGAAGAAAAAGCATTTCTATTCACCCAGTCATGGGTTGCATTGCATCCATCTGAAGTGGAAGGCTGGGGGATCACCAATATTGAAGCAAATATTTGCGGTACACCAGTAATCGCATCGGATGTTCCAGGCCTGAGAGACTCAGTAATTCAAAATCAAACAGGCATTTTAGTTCCCTTAAGAAATGTAGCGGCATTGTCTCAAGCCATTGATAATGTAATAAGTCATTCTCGCTTAAGAATGGCCTTATCTAGGAAAGCCACAAAGTGGGGTTTAAATTTTAGTTGGGACCGAAGCTCCCATATGGGTATGAGATTGGTGAACTATTTTTTTATCAACAGCTCACCCCTTAATTTCTCAAAAAATATGCTTTTAAAACGCAGAGGTAATAAAAAACTTACTATCACCATTGGTATTCCCGCATTTAACGAAGAGAAGAATATTCTGAATCTTTTACGTAGTTGTTTGGTGCAAAAAAGCAAATACTTCACCATTGACAAGGTGATACTGTCTATCGACGGCTCAACCGATGGAACAAATTCTGTTGCAAATCGCGTCCATGATTACCGATTGATGGTAATCAATAATCCAACCCGACAAGGAATTGCACGAGGACTAAATCAAATTATCAAGAATGCAAATAGCGATATTCTTATTACATTGGATGCAGATATCGAAATAAAAGATAGTGATTTCTTTGAACAGCTAGTACAACCACTCGTGCTACTCGATATCGATCTAACATCCTCCTCAATTAAAGAACTCGACAGTACTAACTATTTTCAAAACATTCTCAGCACAAGTATTAAACTGAAAGATGTTTTGTATACAAGATTTAAAAAGGGAAACAACATATATACCTGTCACGGACTTGCCAGGGCATACTCAAAAAGATTTTATAAAAAACTACACTTCCCAGTCTCAATAGGGAATGACATGTTCACCTACCTCAAATGCAAATCTCTCAAATTAAAATATCAATATGCACCTAAAGCAGAGGCATGGTACAAGCTGCCTTCTACTTTTGCAGATCATCAAAAACAAAGTATTCGTTTCTTGGCACATAATGAGCGTGAACAAAAAAAGTATTTTAAAAGTGATTTTGTTGATTCGGAAGTTAAGATTCCAACAAGTGAATATCTGCGAGCATGTATAGATGCTTTACCCATCATCGTAAGGAATCCGATCACTACTATGTGCTACCTAGTCACGCACGCCATAACTCGATTAAACATGCGAGGTAAAAAAACTAATCATATGTGGGAAATCGCTGTAAGTTCTAAATAATCTATGAAATTAAAATCATTTTCTATTTATACACGCCGTTTTATATATGCTGTTCTGGGTGGATTGAGTGCTGTAATGGGTAAGCCACATCCCAAGATTGTTATACTTTGTTATCATAGTTTCAGAGACGATAATTGGAACTTCAGTCTTTCAGTGGAGTCCTTTAAAAAGCAGATTGAGTATCTATCAGAAAACTTTGATTTCATTTCACTAAAAGAGTTAAGCGCTCATTTAATAAAAAAGACGCTACCATACAAACCCTCTGTTGTTCTTACCTTCGATGATGGCTATAAAAGTGTGCTGAAAGTAAAAAACATTGTTAAGTCCCTCAACATCAGACCGACCCTTTTTCTTCTCTCAAATCCCGAGGAAGCAAACCGCAAAGAACTTAAGACAGACGAGGATTTTTTAAGCATCGCTGATATCGAGCTTCTCGTGCAGGATGGGTGGGAAATTGGCTCTCACTCACGAACTCACTCGAACCTCAGATCGCTGACAAAAACTCAAATAAGTCGGGAAGTTATTGAATCAAAAAATAGCCTGGAACACGTATTGGGAAGTGACATTAGCTACTTTTCCTATCCTAGAGGGAGATATAACAAGGACTCTGTAGATGCGGTTATAGCGGCAAACTACGTTCTAGGTTTATCAATGGATGATGGTATTATTGATATATCAACGGATTTACTAAAAATCCCTCGTATTGGAGTCGTAAGAAGTCATTCATTTGGTGAATTTTGCCGTATGTTTTCTCCGTTGGCAATAAGGGCGCGGATGTATGTTAAAAAATTATTACCACAATATGCTAATTAATATTCTGAGAAAAATCCGTTCAGTTCTAATGAGAGTGCTAATACCTTCGTCCAGATATTTTCTGGCCGTGAGAGATGTTAAGCCAATAAGTACAAAGTTTGGTTTTGATAGGGGAACCCCAATTGATCGTTATTACATTGAGCAGTTTATGTCTCAAAATTCCCATTTAGTAAAAGGGCATTGTCTAGAGATAGTTGAAAACACTTATACGAAGAAGTACGGGAGAGGAAAGGTTGTTTCATCTGACATCCTTGACAATAATCAGAAAAATAGGAATGCGACCATTGTTGCGGATTTGCGCGATTTGGATTCTCTACCAAAAAACAAATACGACTGTCTCATTATCACGCAGACATTCGGCATGATAGATGAGTATGAAAAGGCTATTCGTGAATGTCGAAAGATTCTAAAAAAAGGCGGTGCGCTATTGGCAACGGTTTCTTTCTTTAGTCCAATTCTTGAAAAGGGGAGCCTTTGGCGATTCACACCACAAGGGGCTGAGCTCATCTTTTCCAAGATTTTTGGAGAGCGGAATGTTGAAGTGAGTACCTTCGGCAATGTCATGTCTAGTCAATGTTTCTGGGTTGGAATGGCCACCGAAGAATTAACAAAAAAGGAACTGGATCATAATGATCCTCGATTTCCCTGCATTATCACGATAAAGGCTATAAACAATGAAAAAAACTAATAAAACAATCCATATCATCGTAAAATATTTTTATCCTGTTGCGGCGGGTATCGAGACTAACATCCTTGAAACATATTCGGAATTAGCAAAAGAGGGATGGGATATTACAATACATACCTCAAAAGATACCTTGACAGAAAAAAATGTCCTCCCAGATACAGATCTCATAAAGAACCTGAAGGTTAAGAGATATAAAAATCACTGGTACGGATATATACCAGATATTGATTGGAATAACGCAGGACTACTTTGCTTGCATAATTTTAATGTAGATCATATTTTCTATTTTATTTTTACAGCGTGGAAGAAAATATTAAAGCAGAAAACGTTCGGCTTAGTTGTCACACCTCACGGAGGCTTCAATCCAGAATGGTCCATCTACTCCAAACCAGTTGCTTTGCTAAAACAACTGTATCATTTTAGTATTGGAACTTTTTTAATCAATCATGTCGTAGATAGAGTGCGCGCTGTTTCAGAATGGGAAAAAGCTGAAATAGTAAAAAAAGGTGTTAAGAAAGAAAAAGTTGTAACGATAAGTAATGGCGTTGAACCTGAGGCATATCTTGCCATAGACAACGTAGCGTCAAATGAAATTAAACGTAAAGTAAAAGGATTTGGTAACTACATACTCCAGATAGGTAGAATCTATGTCATTAAAAACTATGAGACAACAATTAAAGCCCTCCCCCTCCTACCGAAAAATGTTACATTTGTAATAGCTGGGCCGATTGGTAATGAAGGGTATCTCAAAGAGCTTAAAACGCTCATTGAAAAGCTGGATATACAGGACCGAGTAAAGTTTATTGGAGTGGTGAGGGGAGTTGACAAGTTCTATTTAATGAAACACGCTTCAATGATGGTTCACATGGCGCTTTGGGAAAGTTTTTGTAACGTCCTGCATGAGGCCATGAGCCAAGGACAAGTATGTATTGCAGCCGATAACACCGCCTTACCTTATTTAATAAAAGATGGCGTGAACGGGTACTTGGTCCCAACGAAGGATTATAAGCAACTATCGGAAAAAATAAACTATGTGCTATTGAATTCAAAAAATAAACAAATAATAAAAATGCAAGCTCGTAACAGAGCTCTTGGGCTAAAAGACTCATGGGTTAACACCGCGCAAAAAATGGAAACAACGTACGAAAATTTGCTCAAAAATATATGAAATCCATCTTAGTTGCTCTCACCATTATTTTTCTGTCAGCCATACTATACGCATTGACGTTACGTGGTGTCCCTGGAAATCCTCCAATTAGCCGGTATAAAGATGATCTTGATCACGCTACCAAGCCGTTTGAACTATCACCGGAGCGAGCCCGATTTGTACTCACTAGATCGCTAGCTGAAAATAAATCGTTCTCACTCAGTCCAGCTTTAACAATCGCAGCAACGCCTGATGTAGGATACAATGATGGGAAATTTTTCATTCTCTTTGCTCCGGGAGTATCTGTACTTGCGCTACCGCTCTACCTTCTTGGAAACTGGCTAGGAGTTGCACAGGTTGCCTCCTTTGCAACTATTTCAATTTTTGCAATCGGTAACCTCTTATTGATATATTTAATTTCTAAAAAAATATTCAAAAGAAGCGACTCGACAGCAATCCTTTCTGCCCTTATATTCGGCTTTGCATCTACATCGTGGAGTTACGCAATAACTCTTTATCAACATCATGTAACTTTGTTTTTCATCCTTTCTGGCTTTTTTTCTGCATGGCACTTTAAAACAGCAATGAAATATAAATGGCTATATTCATTGTATGTATGGTTTGCCTATGGAATGTCGATATTCTTCGACTACCCAAACATCATTCTCTTGACACCGGTAATGGCGTATCATTTACTATCCGCCTTTGATACTCAGAAACTTGCCACAAAGCTGAAACTTAGATTTAATTTCTCGTACTTACTCACGTCCATCATCTTTGTTCTACTTATATCCCTGCATGGTTTTTATAATAACGCTAATTTTGGCTCACCAACTAAATTAAGTGGTAGTATCCTCGACTATCAGGAGTACCAAAAGCAAAAAAAAGGACTTTTAAAAGAAGAGGCGCACACTGAAAAAATAAACTCCTTTTTTCAAGAAACCCAATTCCCAAGCGGACTTTCAATTCTTACTGCGGGTGATGAGAGGGGAATCTTTCGCTATTCACCAATTTTTTTCTTAGCGGTAATCGGTATTTTATTCTCACTATCTCAAGGTAAACAGCAAACCGAAAACCACGCATTGCTTGGTATAGCGTTTGTGAATCTATTCCTGTACTCGAGCTGGGGAGATCCTTGGGGTGGTTGGGCGTATGGACCTCGTTATTTAATTCCCACCATGGCTGTTCTTTCTCTATTTATCGGTGTTTTGTTACAAAAGATTAAAAATGGATGGAGGAGTATTTTGTTACGCATCGCAACCGCGATTTTGTTTGCCTATTCAAGTGCTGTTGCGCTACTTGGCGCAATCACTAGCAATGCCAACCCACCAAAGGTCGAGGCAAAACAGTTGATAGTGAAACTGTATGACCCTCTATTGAATATCAAATATTTCAATGAAGGAAAGAGTGGTAGCTATTTGTATAACTCATTCTTGGCGAAGTACATGTCCTTACAAGAATTTGCGCTTATTATTTGGAGTACGCTAATGATTTTTGCTCTCATATTATTATTCATTGTCCCACTGTTTGAAAAAAGTCATGCACCTAACGATTGATATTCCTACTAAAAAAATTCAGGATTGGCTTGATACCGTCTATCGAGAAACTCGGTGGCAGATCGTCATTGCGGTAATTGCTGCCGTACTCAGCTGGAGCGCCATCGCATGGTCACTTGTGAATGACTACATCGTTGCCTATGGTGACGCTGAGTCACACTTGAATATTGCGAAGCGTGTAATCAGCGGTCTCACTCCGGGCTTTGCACAGCTTGGTGGTATCTGGTTGCCACTTCCACACGTCATGATGTTGCCGTTCATCTGGTCCGACACACTCTGGCGAACAGGGCTTGCAGGGTCGATCGTTTCTTCGGTGAGTTATGTCGTAAGCGCGGTCTTCATCTTCAAAACGACCGGACTCCTCACTCGAAATCGTTGGGCTGGACTAGCGGCAAGCACAGTATTTATGACCAATCCGAACATTCTCTATATGCAGACGACACCGATGACCGAGCTTCCGCTCATCATGTTCTTCACGCTCTCGATCTACTTCTTTCTACGATTCATCCGAAATGACAACTACATCTTCTCACTCGTCGCAGCTGCGTTCTTTGGATTTTGTGCAACACTCACACGATATGATGGATGGTTCCTCGTCTTGTTTCAGGCGCTGACAATCATTGGAATGTATATTCGAAGTATCTTCATCGATAAAATCACTGCTTGGAAGAAACTTGAGGGTAAGCTCCTCATGTACGCAACACCGGCATTTTTTGGTATTCTGTTGTGGTTTGTCTGGGACTATCTCATTCTCGGCGACGCACTGTACTTTACAAACTCTGAGTTCTCTGCAAAAGCGCAACAGGCAAACTGGCTCTCGAGAGGTGAGCTGCCGGCCTTCCATCACATCGGCACTGCAGTATCGTACTATCTCGTTACGGCAATGAGTAATATCGGTATCGTGGCATTTCTCGTCGCCGCCGTGGGCTTCTTGTCCTATCTGTTTCACTCGCAGTCAAAGCATAGATTTTTAACCGCATTCGTACTACTCACGCCCTTTATCTTTTATATTGTCACATTGTTTGTTGGCCAGTCGGTTATTTTTATTCCACATCTAACCACGACTGACTTTGAGTGGAGACTGTTCAATGTACGGTATGGACTCATGGCGGTGCCGTTTGCTGCTATTTTTTGTGGATGGATTTGGGAGCGATCGAGACTTGGAGGAAAAGCCATCCTAGTTGGACTATTCGTCTTTCAGCTAATATTGTATGTCGTTGGTTATTCAAAGGTCATTACCTGGGAAGATGGTGTAAACGGACTTTCGCATGCCAAACGGCCAATCGCAGAGCGGTGGATGCATGATCACTATGATCACGGGCTCGTTCTCATGGACGATTACGCTCGAACCGTGAGCTTGATCCGTACCGGCATACCGATGCAGAACAGTATCTATGTGGGTAATAAGCCGTACTGGGCAGAGTCATTGGTCGCACCCGAACGGTATGCACGCTGGATCGTCATGCAGAAGAATGATACGGTCTGGAAAGCAATCTATGCTGACTCGAAGGTACGAGATCATCTTTTTAAATATTTTCAAAAGGTCTATACGTCACCGGAAATCCTCATTTTTAGAAAAAATACCTAAGTCACGATGAAAAAGATCCTTAGCATACTCATACTCGCAGCTCTAATCGGCTTCGTGCGAATCGCTCATGCAAGCACACCATTGTTTGATATTCAGTCGATCGATACCATGAAGTACTCGAGAGATGGTGCAAATAACAGTGGAGTTATTGATAAAATCCCAGAGCTTGTTGTGAAGATATCCGCTCTTCATCCGACACATATCGCGGTAGCGACTCCATACGATGAGGAGTTCTTCCCGGTCTTGAAGCGGTGGGTACTCGAAGCACGCAAGCGAAATCTCAAGGTTTGG